>CAXTNS010000391.1:0-6652 GCA_964245465.1 uncultured Thermoanaerobaculia bacterium | reverse complement strand
GGCGCTGTGGGGATCGCCGGTGCGGGCCATGGCGATGGTCCCCCGATCGTTGGAGAGGCCATTGTCCGCCTCGTTCTGGATGGGGGGGCGGGTGTTCTTCTCGTTCATGTCGGGCGTGAAGCCGCCGCCCTGGATCATGAAGCCGGGGATGACCCGGTGGAAGATGACGCCGTTGTACTGGCCGGCCTTCACGTAGTCGAGGAAGTTCTTGACCGTCTTGGGGGCCTTGGCAGGGTAGAGCTCGATCACGATCTTGCCCTTGGTGGTATCCAGCAGCACCCGGGGATTCGCGGCCGGGGTCTTGGCTTTGGGCGCCGCGGCCTGAGCTTTGGGCGCCGGGCTCGGGGCCTTCGAGGCCTGGGGTGAGGCCGGGGCGGTGAACGCCAGAAGGCAGACGAGAGACGCTAGAATGCCGTTCATTGAAGAATTTCTCCTTTGGCAATGAATACAGGGCGGGATGGTAGCACGCACTCGCGTCCGGTAGCGCCGCCCATCGGTGTGGTGCTCGCCGGAGGCGCGTCCCGCCGGATGGGGTGGGACAAGGCTCTGTCGAACCTGCCGGCCCTGGCGGCGGAGCGGCTGAAGGCGGTCTGCGCCGAGGTGGCCGTGGCGGACCGGGGGCGCGGCCTCCTGCCGGGCCTGCCCTCGCTGCCGGATGGCCCGGGAGGGGGACCAGCCGCCGGCATCCTGGGTGCCGCGGCGGTATACCCAAGCCGGCCGCTGCTGGTGCTGGCCTGCGACCTGCCCCGCGTGCCGGCGGAGTTGCTCGCGGAGCTGGCCTCCTCAGACGCTTGGGACTGGGTGGTGCCTCGCTGGGGCCAGGGCCTGGAGCCGCTCTGCGCCCTCTACGGTCCCGCGGCCCTGACGATCCTGGCGGAGAAGGGGCTGCGCGCGCCGCACCGGCTGGCGGCGGAGGATCTCGCGATCCGCTATCTGGAAGGAGACGATCTGGCCCGGTTCGGCCCGCCGGAAGAGGTCTTCCTGAACCTCAACACCCCGGAGGACTTGGAGCGCTACACGTCAAGCGCGTCCGGCACCTCGCCGTGAGCGCCGCAGGGGCAGATGTCGCGCAGGAAGTCGAAGCGGTAGATGCCGGTGCCGTGGCCGTCCGACCAGGCGATGGAGATGGCGTAGTTGCCCACGGGCTTGATGGACTCGGCCGTCACGGGGGCCGGGGGCGGCAGGAAGCGGATCTTCATGCCGGAGTGTCCCTGGCATCCAGCGCAGGGGCACCAGCCGCGCAGGTAATCGTAGTCGTACTCGGCGGTGTGACCGTCGCTCCAGGTCAAGCGCATCCGCCGCTCCTCGGGGAGTCTGCGGACTTCGGTGAGAACGGGGTTCATGGCGCGGATCGTAGCACCTCGTGATACAACCAAAGGAGGCACCAAGGAGGGTCTCTCATGCGCCGAGCACTTTTCGTCCTGCTTCTCCTTCTACCCGCCGCGGCCTTCGCCCAGCCCGGCCGGTTCGAGCTCACCCCGTTCGCGGGCTACCGCCTGGCCGGCGACTTCGACGCCGACAGCACCGACGCCTTTGACTCCCGGCTCAACGTGGAGGTCGAGGAGAGCGCCGTCTACGGCGTGACGTTCGACATTCCGCTGTCGCCCAACTGGAAGATCGAGCTCCTGGCCAACCGCCAGCGGAGCGCGTTCCGGGTTGACCAGGGATTCCTGGAGCCCTCGGCCGAGTTGGGGGATGTGGACCTCACCACGGTCCATGGCGGCATCCTCCTCCAATGGGGAGACGGTCAGGTCAATCCCTTCCTGGTGGTCTCCGCGGGGATCACCCGGATCGAGCCCAAGTTCCGGAACCTGAACTCCGACGACCGGTTCTCCTCCAGCTTCGGCGGCGGCGCCAAGATCTTCTTCAGCGAGAACGTGGGCTTGCGGCTGGAGGCCCGCGGCTTCTGGACCGACCTCGACACCGGCTTCGACGATCGGTACAGCCGCTACGACTCGGGCGACGGGCTGTTCCAGGGGGAGGGAAGCGTAGGGTTGATCATTGCGTTCTGAACGCGGTTGCGGCCGGCGCCCTTGGCCTCGTAGAGAGCGCGGTCGGCCGCGGCGATCAGGTCGCGTGAGGTGAGGCTCCCTTCGTCGCCGAGCGTGGCGAGGCCGATCGAGACCGTGGCCGAGATCGGCGGGCCGTCCTCCACCGGCACCTGCGTCTCCTGCACCCGGCGGCGGACCTTCTCGGCCACGGCCGTGGCGCCCTGGAGGTCAGTTTCCGGCAGCACCAGCAGGAACTCCTCGCCGCCGTAGCGGCCGACCGCGTCCGTGCCGCGCAGCTCTCCGGCGATCACCTGGGCCGTCCGCCGCAGCAGGGCGTCGCCCGCGAGATGGCCGTAGCGGTCGTTGATCCCCTTGAAGTGGTCGAGGTCGGCCAGGGCCACCGCCAAGGGGCGGCCGTAGCGCAACGCCCGTTCGACTTCGCGGCCGAGCTGCTCCAGGATCGCCTCGCGGCGGAGCAGCCCCGTCAGACCCTCGTAGGTGGCGGACTCGAATAGCCGGGCGTTCTCGAGCACGATGGCCACGTGGTGGGCGAGCAGGCTCAGCAGGTCCAGCTCCTCGGCCGGCCAGGCTTGGCTCCCCTCCTTGCGCCCTATGATCAGTAAACCGATAAGCCTTTCCTGGTGAAGCAAGGGGACGAGCAGCCCGTTCGGCGCGAGCCTGGAGGAAGCGGCAGGACGCCGCAGGCCCTCAATCGCGGGATCGTCCAGAGCCAGCAGGAAGGCGGGGTCGGTCCCCTCAGGAGTGGTGGCGAGGACGCGGAGCAGGCCCGTCTCGGGCTCGGCGATCAGCAGCGCGGCCGAGCGGACCAGGAAGATCGAGGTCAACCGCTCGACCAGGTGGGTCCCCATGCGCGGCAGCTTGCCCAGGGCGGGCAGCTCCCCCGCCAGATCGGCCAGACGGCGGCGGAGGGCTTGGCGCTCCGGGAAGAAGCGCCGGTCGATCCCCTGGTGCAAAGCCCGGCGCAAGGGGGCGAATAACAGGCCGAGCAGCAGGGTGGCGACCGCCACGGAGCTCACAGATCCTCTCCCTTGCAGGAGATGGGAGAAGAGGGCGCTCCCGGCCCCCAGGGCGGCGTAGAACACCAGCATCAAGGTCCCCGTAAGAGTCGTATAGAGGAGGCTCCGGCGCACCACCAGCTCGATGTCGAACAGGTGGTGGCGGAAGATGGCCGCGAAGAAGGCCAGGGGATAGCAGAGCAGCACCAGCGTCTCCAGCGGATCGGTCCACAGAGGCAGCGTGAAGCCCGCCCGCTCCATGGCTGAGCTGAAGACGGTGAAGAGCATCCAGGGGATCGCCGCCGCCAGCACCAGCCCGGCCTGCTGGCGTCCTCGAGGCTCGGGATGGCGCAGGGCCTGAGTGACGAGGAGCAGAGTGACGACCAGGGACCAGAGAGGCAGGCCGGCCTGCTTCAACAGCCGATCCAGATCGTCCCGGCTCCAGGGAAAGACCGCGCGGCCGAGCACCTCCTGAAGCACGTAGGTGGCGCAGCCCACGCCCCCTATTCCCAGACCGGCCGTGTAATAGAGCGGGACTACCCAGGGCCGGGAACGCAGCCAGTCCGCCCTTTCGGGGATCAAGGAGGCCAGATGCAGGTAGACCCCGATCTGCCATCCCGTCAGCAGGTAGTACGCCGAAAACGAGACGGCGCCGAGAGTGGGATGGCCTTCCGGGTGGAATGGGAGAGCGATCTCCAGCGCGGCCGAGGCGACGAACCCGAAGAGCAGCCCCACCCGCAGACCGCCATCGTTCTTCTGCGCCAGCACGAGGAGAGCCACGGCCACGAAGCTCGAGGCTGTCAGCGCGTTCATGGCGAAGACGAGCCCGTCCTCCGTTCCCTGGAGGGACAGAAGGGCCAGGACGGCCAGCAGGAGCGCCCCGGCGAGCGAGGCGCGGGCGAGTCGGGCGGCGCGCAAAGGAATGCTCTCGCGAAGAATTTGCGGGAGATATTACCGCAATCGGTGCCAGATACGTACGCGGTTTCCGTCGTCCGGGAACGCGCGCCGCCACCGCGAGGATTTCAATCCCGGGCTGCGGTAGGATCGGCCCCCGAGGAACGACCACCATGCCGCGCCATCCCAACTACTCGCCGTCCGTCCAGCACATCGCCGGTGCCGTCTACTCGGCGCTGGCCCACCGGCTCGCCTCCCACAAAGGCGAGGTCTATCCCCTCCACGTGGGCGACACCTGGATGGAGCCTGCCGAGGGGGCGCGCATGGAGGACCTGCGGGTGGCGGAGTACCCTGGGATGCACCGCTACGCGCAGCCCCAGGGGATGCCGGCCCTGATTGACGCCATCGTCGAGCGGGTGCGCGAGCGGACCGGGGTGCCCACCGAGCGGGAGAACGTCCTGGTGGCGACCGGGGCCACGGGCGGGCTGGGAGCCGTGGCCGGAGCCATCCTCGCGTCCGGCGACGAGGTGCTGCAACTCGCGCCTCACTGGCCGCTGATCACCGGCATCGTCCAGTCCTTCGGCGGTGTGCCGGTCGACGTCCCCTTCTTCGACGCCGTGGACTCGCCGGAGACCGCCGTCGAAGCCGTGCGCGCGCTGCGGACGGACCGCACGGTGGCCCTCTACCTCAACACTCCGAACAACCCTGCCGGGCGGCTGATCCCCCGTCCGTGGATCGAGGCGCTGGTCGAGTGGGCCACTCGCGAGGACCTCTGGATCCTGGCCGACGAGGTCTACGAGGACTACGTCTTCGAGGGCGAGCACACCTACACCCGGCCGCTGGCGCCCGAGCGCACCTTCGCCGCCCACTCCTTCTCCAAGGCCTACGGCATGGCGGGCAACCGGTGCGGCTACGTCGTGGGTCCCGCCGAGGCGGTCGCCCAGTTGCGCAAGGTCGGCCTGCACAGCTTCTACAGCACGCCCACGGCGGCGCAGATCGCGGCCCTGCGGGTGATGAACGGGCTGGGGGATGCCTGGATCGCGAGGGCGCGGGAGCAGTACCGGGAGACCGGGCGGAGAGTGGCGGAGCGGCTGGGCCTCGAAGCCCCGCTGGGGAGTACCTTCCTCTTCTTCGACGTCGCCGGGCACCTGGACGAGACCGGCCTCGCGGGGTTCCTGGAGCATTGCGTGGACCGCGGCCTCTTCCTGGCGCCGGGGCCGAGCTTCGGGCCCTATCCCACCCACGTCCGTCTCTGCTTCACCGCCGCTCCGCCGGACGTGGTCGAGCGCGGCGTCGAGGCGCTGGCACCGCTGATCGGCCGATAGGCTTCCTTCTCCCATGCCAGCCGTAGAGAACCCGAGGTCGCTGGGCGAGCTGGACCTCTTCCAGGGGCTGGCGCCGGAGCAGTTGGCCGAGCTCAACGGCCTGCTGCGAAGCCAGACAGTGCAGGCCGGCACCCACTTCATCACCGCCGAGCAGCCCGGCGAGGTCGTGTACGTGCTGCTCGAAGGGACGGTGAAGATCTACGTCACCCGCGTGGACGGCCGCGAGGTCATCCTCGCCTTCCTGGGGCCGGGCGACACGGTGGGCGAGATGAGCCTGGTGGACAGCGCCGGCCGCTCGGCCAACGTGGTCACCACCGAGCCCTCGCGCCTGCTGTGGATGGACCGGGCCACCTTCCAGGCCTGCCTGCGCACCCTGACGCCGCTGGCCAACAACCTGGTCCGGCTGCTCGCCCACCGGCTGCGCTTCGCCAACGAGCAGATCCAGGCGCTGTGCACCCTGGACGTCTCCGGCCGCGTGGCCCGCCAGATCCTGGCCATGGCCGACCGCTACGGCAGCCGTCAGGCGGATGGAGACGTGAGGATTCCGCTCCGGCTCACCCAGAGCGACCTGGCGGAGATCGTGGGCGCCTCCCGCGAGCGGGTAAACCAGGTCATCGTGGATTTCAAGCACCGCGGCTTCATCTCGGTCGATCCCGATCACCGGATCCGCGTGCATGACCGCGGTGAGTTGGCGCGGTACTGCCAGTAAATCGGCCAGTAAGTAGAAGGAAGAGGACGGCCAAGGCTGAGATGGCGAAAGCTAAGCAGCCCGCCACGAACCCTGGCGGTACGAATCGCAGCTCGATCCGCGACACCCGCGACACCCCTGCAGGGATCCGCACTCCCAGAAAGGCGCCGTTCACCGTCAACGTCACAAGGCGCCGGTCGCCGGAACGGGCCGACCAGCCGCGCGACCAGATTAGGGAGCTCGCAAGGAGCTTCTCGCCGCCGGCAGGAGTTTCCAGGATGACGTGGCCCGGTGAGGAGGTGAGGACTCGCGGCGGTGGCACCCGTCCGGCCGCGGGGAGCCGGGGACCGACCTCGTCCGTGAAAACGGCCACTCGGCGGGGATTGTCGAGAACCCTGATCCACCGCTGGATGTCTCCACGTCCGATCCGGTCCACGGCCTCGGGGAAGAACCAGCGCGGCAACGGATCCGGGTTGCGGTACACCGAATAGGGGGCGAAGCGGCCGCCGTCGATCTGCGTGAGCGTCCGGCTGGGCGGAACTGCGGGGCTACCCAGAACAGCCCACACCCCCAGGAAGTCGAGCAGAGGGTGGTCCAGGTTGTGGACGGGCGCGAAGTACTGGTTCATCCTGGGGTGGAAACCGAAGGCGGCGCCCAGAACATCGAGCTGGCGGGCTGGCGCCAGCGGGTTGTGCGGCCGGAAATCGGCCACTCCGTACACGGGGAGCAGGTTCGGGT
>CAXTNS010000390.1:5905-6655 GCA_964245465.1 uncultured Thermoanaerobaculia bacterium | reverse complement strand
CGCCGGCCTTGCCCGGCGAGCCCGCCACGATCAGGGCGTGCCCGTAGTCCCCCTTGTGGGAGCCGGGCTCGCGCTCGGGCAGCAGGTCCGCCAGCTCCTCGCCCATCAGCAGATGAAGGTCGCCGTCCTCCTCCTCCACGTCGTCCACCAGCCGTGGCGGAATCCCCAGGTCCGTCACCACCATCTCCCCCACCGCGTCGGCCGCCGGCGGGAAGACGTGGGCCACCTTGGGCGCCGCGAAGGTGACGGTCAGGTCCGCGGTCACGTAGGGGCCGATGGGCTGGGCCTCGCTCGCCGACAGGCCGCTCGGCAGGTCCACGGCGATGCACGGCGCGGGCAGCTCGTTGATGGCGTCCACCACCTGCGCGAAGAGCCCTTCGAGCGGCCAGGCCAGCCCCGTGCCGAACAGGGCGTCCACCACCAGGTCGCACTCCGCGGCCGCCTCCAGGGCCGACCTCAGCCGGTCCTCCGCGGCGATCTCCAGGACGGGCAGCTCCGCCTTGCGGCAGATCCCGAGCTGCACCTCGGCGTCTTCCGAGAGCTTCCGGCCGCCGGTCACCAGGAAGACCCGCACCTCCCAACCGCGCACCCAGAGATGGCGCGACACCGCCAGGCCGTCCCCTCCATTGTTGCCCGGGCCGCAGAAGATCGCCACGGACTCGGCCTCGCCGAACGCCTTTCCCAGCGCCTCGACGACGCCGATCGCGGCGTTCTCCATGAGCACCAGGCTGGGGATGCCCAGGTCTTCGA
>CAXTNS010000390.1:4543-5895 GCA_964245465.1 uncultured Thermoanaerobaculia bacterium | reverse complement strand
TCGCCGCGTACCCGCGGTACGGGTTCACGACCGTCGTCGACCTCGGCGGCCCGGTCGACCTCGCGCATGGCCTCGGCGGTCAGGATCCTCATGCTGTGCTCCCGATCTTGGATTGTTGGATTTTGGATTGGAGAAGAGCCCGGGTGCGCGGACAACCAAGGTCCGAGTCGGTCATACGCTCCGCGAGACGGCGGAGGTCCTCGGGCGTGTCCACGTCCGAGGCCTCGGGCAGCAGCCCGACGGCGAGGCCCAGCTCGCGGCAGCGCTCCAGGGTCGCGGGCAGGACCTGCTCCGTGCTCCAGGCGATGGCCTCGAAGAGGCGGGGGTGGACGTCGCCGGCCCGCAGGGCGATCAGATAATAGCCGCCGTCCTCCGCCGGGCCGAGCACCACGTCGGCGCCGGCCTCCGGTGTTTCCAGGGTCTCGAAGGCGCGATGGATCAGATCGAGCGGCAGCGTGGGATGGTCGCTCCCCAGGGCCATCACGGTCCGGGCATCTCCAGCGGATTCCCCCGAGGATAGGGCACGGTACAGCCGCTCGCCCAGATCGCTCCCCTCCTGGCGCAGACCCGGCACCGGTCCCTCCGGAATCTCCTCGTCCGGATCGAGGGCCCAGGCGAGACGCAGCTCGAAGTCCCCCTCGCGCAGCCGGTCCAGCAGATCGGCCAGAAAAGCCGCGTGCAGCTCCGCGGCCTCGGCGGCGGTAAGATCCCCGATCAGCCGGGTCTTCACCCGGCCTTCCCGGGCCGGCTTGGTGAACAGCAGGAGGCGGCGGGCGGCGGCCATGAGGCGGGGATTGTATCCAAAATGATCCTGACTCTTCTGACCGACTTCGGTACCACCGACTACTACGCCGCCGCCGTCAAAGGCACCGTCCTCAGGCTGGCGCCGGGGACGATCCTCGTGGACGTCTCCCACG
Organism: uncultured Thermoanaerobaculia bacterium; assembly: GCA_964245465.1. Taxonomy (GTDB): domain Bacteria; phylum Acidobacteriota; class Thermoanaerobaculia; order Multivoradales; family UBA5704; genus DATARR01. Next base: position 4,978 of record CAXTNS010000390.1, on the reverse strand, counting down.
AGGTGCCGCCGGGCGACGTGGAGACGGCGGCCTTCCTGCTTGCCGCGGTGGCGCCGTCGTTCCCCGAGGGGACCGTCCACCTGGCCGTGGTGGATCCGGGCGTGGGCAGCGAGCGGCGCCTCCTGGCGGTGCGGACGGCGGCGGCCTGGTTCGTGGCTCCGGACAACGGCCTGCTCACGCCGGTGCTCGAAGGCGCGGTCTCCGTCCGCTCCGTCGAGAGGAGCGACCTCTTCCTGCCGACGCCGGGGCAGACCTTCCATGGCCGGGACCGTTTCGCCCCCATCGCCGCCTTCCTGCTGCGCGGCGATTCCGGGGAGTCGCTGGGGCCGGAGATCGAGGATCCCAAGCGGCTCGCGTTCTCAAAACCGCAGAAAAGATCGAGCGGACTGATCGGACGAATCGTTCATATCGATCAGTATGGCAATCTGATCACGG
>CAXTNS010000390.1:501-4533 GCA_964245465.1 uncultured Thermoanaerobaculia bacterium | reverse complement strand
GTGCCTGCCGCGCCGAGGTCGCGGGAGATGCGGTCACCCGGCGGGCGAGCCACTACGCCGAAATCCCTCCGGGCGAGGCGGCCATGATCCCCGGCTCCCTCGGGACCGTCGAGATTTCCCTGAACGGCGAGGACCTTGCGCGGCGCTGGGGAGTCCCGCGCGGAACCGAGGTCGCCCTCACATGGAATGAATCTTGAAGAGAGCTTGTCCGGGGGTATCCGTCCGAATGTGACGATTCGGTGACGGAACCCGGCAGAGTGGCTACAATCAAAAAGGCGTTCGCGGCGCGTGCCCGATCGATCTTTGGAAGGAGCGTGTGGCATGACCAAGTGGGAGTACAAGATCATCAACATCCGCAGCGAAAACTACCGTCTTGATCCGAATGCCGCGACCCAACTGAACCAACTGGGAGAGGATGGGTGGGAGCTGGTCTCGATCACCTCCGTCAACTTCAAGACCGGCGCGACGGACAACATCGCGATGGTCTTCAAGCGGCCCGTCGCCGGATGATGATCGGCTGAACAGACCGACGCTACTTCTTCAATTTTTTTCTTTTTTTCCGGCCGCGGCGGACCGCTACCGCAAAACCCGCCGCTCCGGCAGCCAACGCCATCAGCCAGTACTTCTTCCGGGGTACGATGCCGACCTCTGTCTGCACCGCCGTGCGTACCTCCGTGAGCCGCATCTCGGCCTCGCGGCGCGCCTCCTCCAGACGGCGCTCGGCCTCGCGGCGCGCCTCCTCCAGACGATCGGTCATGGCAGGTCCCTCCCGAGCGGCTCTCCGCTCTCCGTGACAGCGGGCTCGACGTCCAGGACCTTCGGCTGGGCGAGCAGCCCGTGCTGCCACCAGTCCAGGTGACTGTCCACGCGCCGGCGGACGGTGGCGATGGGGCTCTCGACGTTCTTCAGGCGCTTGACGCCCAGGTTGGCCAGGATCGCCGCCGCCAGCACGAAGAGCGCCAGCACGATCAGCGAAGAGGCCCACCAGGGGAGCCAGACGTGGAGCAGCGCCACCAGGGCGAAGAGCAGGAGGCCGACGATCCAGAACGCCAGGACGAGGGCGGCGCCCAGGAAGGCCAGCGCCAGGCCGAGGTAGCGGCCCGAGCGCTGGAAGTCCTGCTGGAGCGTGTCGAGCTCAGCCCGCCAGACCTCGAGCAGCGCCTCGCCCAGCGAGCGAAACATCTCGATCCATCCTGCCATCCCGCCCTCCCTTTCGTTACTTTCCGACCCGGAGCGCACGGCTGATGAAGGAGGCCTGGGCCCCCCCGTCGTCCCGCACGCCCACGGCCACCCGTTGCTCGCCGCTGCGCATCAGCAGGCTCACCGAGTAGACGAAATACTTGTTCTTCGCCGTCTCCACGTCCGCCTTGGCCACGCTGATCGGCACCGGCGTCTGCTGCACGTCCGAGGTGCCGCCGTCCGAATCCAGGGCGGCGATGAACAGGCGCACCCTGGCATCCTCGCTCTGGGTCTGCTCGCGGGGGATCAGCGTCAGCTTGCCGATGGGGATGCGCACGTTCACCGGCACCAGGTAGAAACCGTCCTCCCGGGCGCGCGGCTGGCCGAACTCCATGGAGACGCCGAGCGGGTTCTCCTCGAAGGGGAAGTTGAGCGCGGCGGTCGTGCCGTCGCTCATCCGCGCGTCGGTGCTCTTGTCGCGGTAGCCCTCGCGGTGGCGCACCCGCAGGTCCTTGCGGTTCTTCACCTTGACTTCGATCTTGTAATACCGGCCGTCGCCGTAGTGGGGCGGCGTGTAGCCGAGCGAGTAGTAGGTGTTGAAGTCCTTGGCGATCTTCTCGAGCTGGGGCGTGACCACGTTGGTGTTGATGATGGCCACGCCGCCCGTCTTCTCGGCCAGGAGCTGGAGCGTGCTCTGGAGGTTCGAGAAGCGCACCGAGTCGATGAGCTGGCTGAAACCCGGCTGTGACGGGCCCGGGCCCTGGTTCTCGGCCGTGGTGGACTCGTAGACCCGCAGGCCCGCGGCGTCGATGGTGTAGAAGGTGATGCGGTTGGCGTTGGCCTGGGCCGTCAGCTCCGTCAGGCGCCGGGAGACGTCGAACTCCAGCGTCTGGGTGAGGCTCGTCGTCTGCTCGCCGTACTTGTTCTGCACGGCGTAGAAGACGTCCTGGCCGGCGATCATCTGAAGGCCGTCGCTTACGTAGACCACGGCCTTGCGGCCCGGCATGCCGGCAAGGGAATCGATGAGCTTTTTGAGGGAGCTGACCGAGAACGCCAGGTCGTTGTACGCGGACTGTGCATAGGTGCGGGCGATGCTCTCCGCCTGGGCCACGTTGTCCGACTCGCTGATCCTCTGCAGGGCGTCGCGGCGCTCCGAGTCGGCGTGGACACCCTGGGCCGAGATCTTCTCCAGGTCGAGCATGGCCGCGGCGATCAGGGAGGGATCGCTGGTGAACGTGCGGCGCACGTGGAGCTCGCGGTCGTAGGTGACCAGCATGAGCTGGTCGTCCTTGCTCAGATTGTGGCCGATGAAGGCCCGCAGCTCACGCATGACGCGGTTGCGGTTGAACGGCCGGAGGTTGAAGTTGTCGATGTAGATGACCAGGCGCAGCCGCTGGTCCGTGGGCGTGCTCGGGATCTCGAGCGGTGCCCGCGGCGCGGGCGGTGTCTGGGACGGTGCGGCGCTGGGGGCCGGGGCCGGAGCCCCCGCAGATGCCGCTTCCTCCTCGTCCACTGCCACCGACCTGCCGTCGTTGACGGCGTAGAAGTTGGTGACCTCGACCGGCCGGCCGTTCTCGAAGAGCTGGAAGTCGTCCTTGGAGAGACCCGTGACGGCCTTGCCCTGCTTATCGGTCACGTAGACGTCGACGTTGACGACGCTCACGTTGACGATGTCGACGAACTGCTCCGCATCCTTCTGCTGCTCGGAGGGCGACGGCGTGAGCGGATCGCCCGGCTTGCGCATCTGAGCGCCTGTCCGGCCCGTGGAGACCCCGACCAGGACGAGCAGCCCGCATACGATAAGGAAACGCTTCAATGACGTCATAGACCTCGATCTCTTTCTGGACTTCGTCCGCCGCAGCCCTCGATTATAGGGGTAGACACCGGGGGAGACACCAGAGGAGACACCAGGGGATACCCTCCAGCTCCTCACTTCGGGGGCGGCAGCACCTCCACCCGGGACGTCAGGATCTTGCCGCTCTGGGGATCGAAAATCGCCAGCGTCAGGTTGTGCGGCAGCCGGCGCAGCTTGATCCGCGTCTCATAGCGGATCGCCGAGCCCGCCTTGGGCTCCGTATCGGACCGCAGCGTCACCGGGATCACCGGCACCGGCGCCCGGTTGCCGGCCGTGTCCATGGCCGCCACCCGCAGCTCCACTTCGGCCACGTACTTGCCCTCCAGGGGGATGAAGGTGACCGCGTCCACGGGGATGGCGAGCGCCACCGGCACCTCCATCTCCTTCCTGCCCGACGCCACCGGCTTGCCGATCTGGACGGCCAGGGGCGACGAGTCCGGAGCGCCGCCGAAGAGCATGGCGCTCTCCACCATCATCGACGTCTCGACCTTGCGCGACAGGTCGAGGAAGTCCTCCCGCGCGCGCACCTTGAGCCCCGGCCGCACCACGTCCACGTCCACCCGGTGGCGCTTGTCGTTGCCCTGCCAGGAGGGGGTGAAGCCGAGCCAGTAGTAGGACCGGGTGTCCTGCTCCACGGCCGGCAGCACGTTCATGCTCTGCGAGTTGAGGAGCGCCTTGCCGCCCGTCTGGTCCGAAACGAACGTCAGCGCGGCCTGGTGCTCCTGCTCGCGGATGTTGATCCCGGCCGGCGACGGCGAGGCCTGAGCGGCGTCCACCACCCCGCTCTCCACGCCCGGCACGTCCACGGAGTAGATCGTGTAGCCCAGGCGGTTCGCCGTGTCCACCAGCGGCCGGAAGATCTCGTCTCCCCGCGGCACGTCGCGGTCCAGGATGGGCCGGTTCGGGTTGTTGACCACGTAGTCGACCGGCGAGAACGGCCAGCCGCCCGAGAGCAGGATCATCACCTTGCGGCCCGGCGGCGAGGCGAAGCCCCGCAG
>CAXTNS010000390.1:0-491 GCA_964245465.1 uncultured Thermoanaerobaculia bacterium | reverse complement strand
ATCGCTGTTTCTGCCCTGTGGGGCGGGGGGGGTTGTCTACGCCGGGCTGGGGGCCGGCGGCGGGGGCCACGGCCCTTTTGGTCTGGGCGGCCAGCCGGTCGGCGAACTCCAGCTCCTCGATGTCCAGGCGCGTGCCGAAGGACTGCTGGGGCGTGGGCTCGTAGCTGACGCCGGGCAGGCGCCGCGACGACTCGAAGCTCCGCAGCTCGGCGAGACGCGAGATGCCCTGGGCCCGCTCGCCGATGGCCTGCTCGATGGCCTGCCCGAGCTGGCGCTGCGAATTCGTCCAGCTCGTCAGCATCTGCACCCCGCCGCCGTTGAAGGCCACGATGGCCATGCGGTCCTCGGGTCCCAGCCGCGAGAGCTGGTCCTTGAGGCTGCGCAGCACCTCGTCCCGCCGCGGGCCGACCGAAAAGAAGTTGTCGACGAACACGAGGTAGCTGGTGCCCACGGGCGTGCCCGGGGCCAGGCTCGGCAAGCCCTTCACGGCC
>CAXTNS010000389.1:2623-6656 GCA_964245465.1 uncultured Thermoanaerobaculia bacterium | reverse complement strand
CCGCTCGACGGGCTCGCGCCAGCCGTTGCAGGCGGCCAGGGAGATGAGATCCGCGAGATCGATCCATCGGTAATCGGATTCCAGGTCTTGCCGCGAGACGCCGGTCTCCGCCAGGAGGCTCTCCTCGAAGTCGTCGAGGAAGGCCAGGAAGGAGGTCCATTCCTCGTCCTGCCGCCGTCCCGAGAAGAGCTGGAGGGCGTGGCGGGTGATCAGCAGGGCCGCGTAGGGGCGGTCGGCGGCGAAGCGGCAGGTGCCGCGCTCCCAGATCTCGATGCGCTCGCGGACGGGCAGGGTGAGGAAGTCGTGCGGCCGGTCTCTCCCGGCATCCCAGCGCGGCGCCGCGTCGGCCTCCCGCCAGCCATTGTCGTGCTCGCGGACGGCGATGAGGAGGTCGGCCCGCCGGTAACCCCGCGGGTGCTCCGGGAGCCCGTCCGCGCGCCAGAGGGAGATGAGCTCGCCCGAGAAGTGGGCGTGGTCGGGCTGGGTGATCATGCGGAATTTTTGCTCTTCAGAGACGACGATCATGGCGCCAAGCTTAACCGTTCCGGCCCGCTTCAACCCATAGTAGTAAGATCCCCGACCGTCATGGCCTCCAAGAAGATCAGCCGCGAAGACGCCCTCGCCTACCACTCCCGCGGACGCAAGGGGAAGATCCAGGTCGTCCCCACCAAGCCCACCGCTACGCAACGGGACCTCTCGCTCGCCTACAGCCCGGGAGTCGCCGATCCCTGCAAGGAGATCGAGCGAGACCCCCTGCTGGCCTATGAATACACCGCCAAGGGGAACCTGGTGGGGGTCGTGACCAATGGCACCGCCGTGCTGGGCCTGGGCGCCATCGGTCCGCTCGCCGCCAAGCCGGTGATGGAGGGCAAGGGCGTCCTCTTCAAGCGCTTCGCGGACATCGACGTCTTCGACCTCGAGGTCGCCACCACGGACCCGGAGGAATTCATCCGCACGGTCAGGCTCCTGGAGCCGACGTTCGGGGGGATCAACCTGGAGGACATCCGGGCGCCTGAGTGCTTCGAGATCGAGCGCCGCCTGAAGGCTGAGATGAGCATCCCGGTCTTCCACGACGACCAGCACGGCACGGCCATCATTTCCGGAGCCGCTCTGCTCAACGCCCTGGAGGTGGCGGGCAAGAAGATCGAGGAGGCGCGCATCGTCTTCTCGGGAGCGGGGGCGGCGGCCCTCTCCTGCGCCCGGCTCTACCTCCAACTGGGCGCCCGCCGGGAGAACGTCGTCCTCTGCGACCGCCAGGGGGTGGTCTGGCGCGGCCGGACGGAGGACATGGACCCCTACAAGGCGGAGCTCGCCGCCGATACGCCGCTGCGCACGCTGGCCGAGGCGATGGTGGGGGCGGACGTCTTCATCGGCCTGTCCGTGGGCGGCGTCGTGACCATGGACATGGTGCGCTCCATGGCGCGCGATCCGATCGTCTTCGCCATGGCGAACCCCGATCCCGAGATCTCTTATGAAGAGGCCCGGGCGGCTCGCGAGGACGCCATCGTGGCGACGGGCCGGAGCGACTATCCGAACCAGGTCAATAACGTCCTGGGGTTCCCGTTCCTCTTCCGCGGCGCTCTGGACGTGCGGGCGACGGACATCAACGAGCCCATGAAGCTGGCCGCCGTCCAGGCCCTGGCCGAGCTGGCCCGCGAGGACGTGCCGGACGCGGTGCTGCGGGCGTACGGCCTGGAGTCGCTGCGCTTCGGCCGCGAGTACCTGATCCCCAAGCCCTTCGACTACCGGGTGTTGCTGACCGTGCCGCCGGCCGTGGCGCGGGCGGCCATGGAGAGCGGGGTGGCGCGGATCCCCATCGCGGACTTCGACGCCTACCAGCGCCGGCTGGAGACGCTGATCTCCCGGCGTCTGGAGCTGATGCGCGGCATCATCGACCAAGCCCGGCGCTCGCCCCGGCGGGTGGTTTTTCCGGAAGGGGAGCACGAGCAGATCCTGCGCGCCGCCAAGGTCCTGGTGGACGAGGGGATCGCCCATCCCATCCTCCTGGCCCGCCGCGAGGTGATCGCCGACCGGCTGCGCGCCCTCGACCTTCCCGAGGAGAAGGTGACCATCATCCACAACGAGAGCGCGGAGAAGTTCGAGGAGTATGCCTGCCGGCTGCACGAGAAGCGGCGGCGCGAGGGGATCACCCTGGTGGACGCCCGCAAGCGGATGCGGATGCGCAACTACTTCGGCACCATGATGGTCGAGGCGGGGGACGCCGACGGCCTGATCTCGGGTCTCACGCAGTCGTATCCCGAGACCATCCGGCCGGCCCTGGAGATCGTGGGCACGAGGAGCGGCGTCCGGCGGGTCTCGGGCACGTACGTGCTGATCCTCCAGGACCGGCTGTTCTTCCTGGCCGACACCACGGTGAACATCGATCCCACCCCCGAGGAGCTGGCCGAGACGGCCCTGCTGACGGTGGAATTCGCCCGCCGGTTCAGCGTGGTGCCGCGGGTGGCCATGCTCTCGTTCTCGAACTTCGGCTCCAACAAGCACCCGGTAGCCCGAAAAGTGCGCCGTGCCGTGGAGATCGTCACCCGGCTCGACCCGGACCTGGAGATCGACGGCGAGATGCAGGCGGACACCGCGGTCTTCGAGCAGATCCTGCAGGAAAACTATCCCTGGAGCCGGCTGAAGCACGCGGCCAACGTGCTGATCTTCCCCGAGCTTCAGTCCGCCAACATCGCCTACAAGTTGATCTGGCGCCTGGCCGGGGCGGAGGCGATCGGCCCGGTCCTCCTGGGCATGGCCAAGCCCGTCCACGTGCTTCAGAGCGGCCTGGAGGTGCGGGACATCGTCAACATGACGGCATTGTGCGTGGTGGACGCCCAGGAACTGGGTTGACTTAATTGCATCCTATAGCTATCATCGGCGTTAACGGAGCGTAAGGGTCCGCTCCTGAATGAACGTACCGTCATAAGCTCAGCGGGACCTTTGAACGGTGTCGATCTGCTCAGGAGTTGACTCATTACCGCCAAGCATCCTCTGAACCCCGCTTCTCTGAGACCTCACCTGCGGGACTGCGGGTATCGGTCGGACCTAGTTTTTCAAAACTACTCTTTTGGAGAACGAAAGGTGGCGCTGGCTGCCTTCGCTCAGCACCCAGTAGATGCCCGGTCCGCGTGTGTGGCCGTCATTGAGGCGCTTGAGGATCCTGCCTCCGAGGTGCGAGCCTGTAAGGAGCTCGGAGCGCCAGTCATCTTCGTCGCTCACCGGGGCGGAATCCAGTGGTGGACACAAGGTGCACGGGACCCGGAGCATCAGGTCAACCTGACGGAGGAAGAGCTCCCAGCCTTTTTCGAGCAGAAGCGGGAGCAACTTGCTCCTCTGGCGCTTTATCGGGCCAAGACCCGGGGACGCTTCGAGAAAGCGCATCAGCTCTCCTTTGTGGACGCGGGGCTGGTGGTCTTGGTCGAAGGCGAAACCGGAGAGGCGCTGAGCCGGCTGGTCGAGAGGGTGACTGTGGATGCCAAGCAGTGGCTTGGTCCCAAAACCTTGACCGAAAAGCTGGGGCAGTGGCTCTTTCAGGCCGTGTTCTGGCTCTTGGCAGCCAAGATTCTGCGGGACAAACAAGTTCCCGCCTTCCTGGATATCGATCTGACTGACCTGGATCGGGTCTTTTCCCTGGTCGCGCGCCATTACAGGGCGGATCCGTTCTCGGTTCCCCCAGGACCACGGAGATCTGCCTTAGCCGAGGCGGCGCAGACGATCAATAAATTCAGTCATCTAGGCAATGTCACTGCCGAGTCTCTAGCCTATATGTACGAGAATGCCCTCATCTCCAAGGAGACCAGGTCCAGCCTGTCTACACATAGTACGCCTGGATACCTCGTTGACTACATCGTCTGGCGCTTGGCGCCATGGATCGAGGAGATCCCCGACCGGGAGCGCAATATCTTCGAGCCAGCTTGCGGTCACGCAGCATTCCTCGTTGCGGCTCTGCGACTCCTGCGAGATTTGAGCTCTAAACCCGGCGCACCTCCACCCCGGCAGCCCTATCTACGAGAGAGACTGCATGGGATGGACA
>CAXTNS010000389.1:0-2613 GCA_964245465.1 uncultured Thermoanaerobaculia bacterium | reverse complement strand
TTGACCCCTTTGCCCTAGAGATTGCGCGGCTATCCCTCACTCTGGCCGATGTACCCAACCCAGATGGCTGGGATCTCCAACGAGGGGACATCTTTCTTCCTCAAGGGCTTGAAGAATGGACTTCTCGGGCCACGGCCGTCTTCGCCAACCCACCGTTCGGTTGTTTCGGGGAGGGAGAGCGGAAGCTTTACGCTCAGCGTGGTGTCCCGGTAACCTATTCTGAGAAAACAGCGGAGGTACTCCACAAGACAATCCCCAACCTGAAGCCGGGGGCCGTCTTGGGTTTCGTCACTCCGCGTTCCATTGTGGACGGCCGGAGCACGGCCTCCTTGCGGAGATCTCTAGCCGGAGATCTGGAGTTGTTGGAGATCGGCGTCTTTCCAGACAAGCTCTTCTCCTTTTCGGACAGTGAGTTCGCGGTCCTCCTGGCGCGCAGGCCAGTTACTCGTGTGGAAAGAGCCCACAAGGTTCTCTTCAAGCGGCTTCGGGAGCGCGACGCGGAGCGCTTCAAGGAGAGCTATGCCTTTACCACCATCCGCGAGGTCCCACAGGAATGGTTTCTCAGCAACCCCAGGGTCGAGATGGTGGTCCCCGAGTTGGAAGAGGTCTGGTCCTGGTTGCGGTCCCTCCCACGATTGGCGGACTTAGCCGAAGTCAGCAAGGGTCTCGACTATAAGGGACAGGAGGTGCTTGAGGGGAGGGTTACGCGTTCGGACCGCTACTTCAAGGGTGCGGCGCAGGGATTCACGGGAGTTCCCCGGAGACTGCAGATCCATCAGCAGCCACGCCTATCCTGGATGAGCCTTGACTCCAATGTGATTCAGACTCCCCGGGCAGGTGCGACGACAGGCGTGCCCCAGTTGCTGGTCAATTACGCACCGGTGAGCCGGGGGCCGTGGTGCCTCAAGGCGGTCATCGATCCAGAGGGGCGCCCCGTCACCAGCCGCTTCCTGACGGTCCGTCCCCGATCCAAAGAGCACTCCTTGTGGTTTCTGTGGGCGCTCTGCAATTCCCCGATAGCGAATGCCTTTGTCTATACACATGCCACGAAGCGGGACGTCAAGGTCGGAACGCTTCGCGAAATACCCGTCCCGCGCGTGACCCACACACAAGCAGAGAGGATCGAAGAGGCAGCGCGCGCCTACTTCCGGGAAGTAGAGAGACCCTCCGCGGAGCTGCTGGCCGGGCCGGGTAACGAGGAGACGGCAAAACAGCTGCTGCTGCAGGTGGACGCCGAGGTCCTGCGCCTTTACGGGCTACAGCCTCGCCTGGAGCGCCAGCTCCTGGACCTCTTTGAGGGAGAGCCGAGAGAGGGGGTCCCCTTCTGGTTCGATGCCTACTTCCCTAAGGACTTTGAGCCTTGCTTTCCTCTGCACGTCTACCTGTCTGGGGAATACCGTCGCTCCACGGCAGACCACCTTGCCGCCCGGCACAAAGACATCGAGTCGCCCGTGCTCCTCGCCGCCCTCCGCAACGCCGTTGAGGCCTTCGAAACGGAGTAGCGGGTGCGGGGATATCTGCTGGACACCAACATCGTCAGCTACTGGTTCCACGCAGAGCGTCCGGAGCATGAACGGGTCCTCCAACGGCCCCAGCAGCTCCCGGTAGGGACTCCTCTGGCCGTTTCGGCGATCACGCTCGGCGAGATCGAATACGGCCTGCGAGTGCTCGACACATCCCCAGATTACGAGGCCGAGCTCACTGAGTTTATTCAAGAGCAGTTTCCTATGGTCCTCAGCGTGACCGCCACCACCCGGATCGACTACGGTTCAATCCGGGCTCGGCTGTTCAGGAAGTATGCGCCTGGAGAGCTGCGCCAGAAGGTCCGCAGGCCGGAACAACTCGTCGATCCGGTCACAGGATCGACCCTTGGGATTCAGGAGAATGACCTCTGGATCGCGGCCCAGGCCGTCGAGCACAACTTGGTCCTGGTGTCGAACGACAGGCTCACGCACATCCGCGAGGTGGCACCGGAGCTTCGAGTGGAGAACTGGGCGTCGTCTAACAAGGGCGATGATTGAGGGAGTTGACGACCTTCCGGCGTTCTTCTGGGGTATAATTGGATAGAATCTCGTTTTCCCCCCCCATGAAGGAGGTCCGACTATGAAGCGTGTATCCACCCTTGCCCTGTGCGCAGCCCTGCTGCTTGCCGTCGTCGCCATCCCCAGCCTGAGCTCGGCGGCGTCAAGCGACAAGCCGCGGGTCGCCGTCCTGGAGTTCAAGAACAAGGCCGACAACCAGTGGTGGTACCACGGCGGCGCCGAGGCGGCGCAGGACGTGTTCGTCACCGAGCTGGTCAAGAGCGGCAAGTTCCGCGTCGTCGAGCGCGAGCAGCTCGAGGCCCTGATGCAGGAGAAGAACCTCTCGCTGTCGGGTGACGTCGATCCCAAGACGGCCGTGCGCATCGGCAAGCTGCTGGGGGTCAACTACCTGCTGACCGGCGCCGTGACCGAGTACGGCAACACGGACGTGAGCGGCGGCGGCGGCGGCGTCTTCGCCGGCAAGCGCAAGTTCGTGGCGGCTCTGAACGCCCGCCTGATCAACACCAGCACGGGCGAGGTCGTCTGTGCTGACGAGGCGAGCCAGGAAGAGGCCAGCATCAAGGTGTCCGTC
>CAXTNS010000388.1:0-6663 GCA_964245465.1 uncultured Thermoanaerobaculia bacterium | reverse complement strand
GGACGGACGTGGCCTCCTCCACCCGGCTCTCGGCGGTCGAGGAGATCAACTACTCGGGCACCGCCGGCTGGTACCGGTGGCGGGCCTATTCCTATAGCGGGAGCGGCGGCTTCAATCTGTGCACCAAGACGCCCTGAGATCCTTCAGGGCGCCCCTCCCTCCTGAGGCTTCATGAGGACCTGAACGGGCGGCGCGCTGCCGCCCGCCGGGACCTCGGCCGTGATCTCCACGGGAGCGAAGCGCTCCTTGGAGATTTTGACCTTGTAGGTCCCGGCGCCGAGCCGCGGGACCTCGAAGGTGCCGTCGGCGGCGGTGCGTGCGAACGCTTCCCCGAATGGGATCTGGAGCACCGGAAGCCAGGCCTCCAGGCGGACCAGCGCGTCTTCGACGGGTTCTCCCGTGGCCGAGCGCACTGTGCCCGCCAGACGGCCCGTGGCGAGCTCGATCTTGACGTCCTGGCTCTCGGTCAGGGTCAGGGTCCGGAAGCCCCCCAATCCCTGAGGACCGCTGATGAGGAGCGTCAGGGGTCCGGCGGAGACGTTGCGGAGCCTGAAAGTGCCGTCGTAGGCGGTCTGCGCGCCCGAGCGGAAGCTCTCTTTGTCGTGGACTGCTACCTGGGCTCCGCTCAGAGGCGCGCCATCCACCAGGACCCGGCCCGTCAGAGTGAGGCCCGTGAACTCGAGGTCGAGCTCCACGGCAGGGACGCCGGGCGGAATCTCCACGGTGCCCCGAGCGGAGCGGCCGTCGAACGTGTGGGCCTGGACCTGCCACTCGCCCGGCGCCAGCTTCTCGAAACGGTAGGTTCCCTGAGGACTCGTCTGGGTGGGCTCCGGCATTTCCCCCGGACGGAAGGCCTGCACCATCAGCCCGTAGACCTCTTCCGGCGGGAGCCCCAGGATGCGGCCGGTCAGCGCCGCTCCCGGGAGCTGCCGGTCCAGCCGCAGCTCGATTCCTCGGACCGGCCGTCCCGCCACGGTCACGGCGAGCTCCTCCGAGGTGAGACCTTCCTGGAAAGCCGTCAGACGGTAGTCGCCGTCCGGGATCCCGGAGAAGACGAAAGTCCCGTCGGGCCCGGTCCACGCGCGTTGCTGGAGCTCCTCAGTCTGCTGCAGGCGGACGGAGACGCGTGGGACCGCCGCGCCCTTCTCGTCCACTACCCGGCCCAAGACTTCGGCGCCTGATGGCAAGCGGATCTCCAGGGCATTGCTGCCGGGACGGATCACGACCTGGGTGACAACGGGAGGTCCTTGTTTCGAGGCTGAGACCCGGTAGCTTCCGGGCTTCGGCACTGTCAACCGGCACCGCCCCGCCACATCGGTGCGGTCCGAATCGCGTCGAGCGAAGTGCAGGAAGAAGAGGGTCCGGTCCTCCGGCGTGTCCGGCTCCAGGGACTCGGCGAAGACCCTGACGCCGGAGACCGGCTCTCCTTCAGCGTCCAACACCCGCACCTCCAGGATGATCGCCCGCTGCAGGGTGATCTGGAGATCCTCGGGCTCTCTGTCCGCGGGGATCTGGATTCCTTCGATCCGGCGAGGGACGTGGCCCTCGGCCGAAACCGCGAGCGAGAGTGGCCCTGGCGGAAAGCCCGTTATACGGAATCTGCCTTCCGCATCGCTCGTCCCCAGGGAGATGGAGGAATAGCCGCCGCCCCCTTCTGACTGGAACCAGTTCAAAAAGGCGTCCGCCACCGGCTCCCCCTCCGGGCCGGTGACACGGCCGGAGAGGCTCCGGGCCGCTTTCAGCTCGATCCGCAAAGGCTCCTGCGTAGGGGCTTCGACGCCGGGGACCGAGGCCGCCACGTATCCGATGTGCTCGACCCGAACATGGACGCGCTGGCCCCCTTCGAGGTTGCCGGCGCGAAAGGTGCCGTCCGGTGCCGTCCACAGGGGCTCCGGGTTTTCCAGATCCCAGAACATCGAGGGGTTGCGGCCCTCGCCCGGATGGACCCAGACCGCGGCCCCTTTGATCGGCGCTCCGCGGCTGTCCGTCACCCGTCCCTCGATGAATTCGCCAGGCGGCAGCCGAAGAGTCCCGAGATCGACTCTGGGGGTGCCGGACGGGATCTCCACCCGGTTCAGGAAGGCGGGGGCGTACTCCGGATGGGTGGCCTGCACGGAGGTCCGGCCCGGGCTCAGGTGGCGGAATTCGAAGCGGCCCTCGGCGTCCGACACGGCCTCGAACGACTCCTCCCGGTCGCCCAGGAGCTTCACCGTGGCTCCGGCGATGGGACGGCCGTCCAGGTCCACCACCCGTCCGAAGACGGTCTGCCCGTCCTCCATCACGATCCGTGTGAGCGGAGAAGGCTGTCCGGCAGGCGCTGTCCGCCCCGTGGCCTTCGTACGGGCGAAGCCGGTCCGCACGGCAGTCAACTCGAAGGTGCCGCCGGGCGGGAGCTGGGGGAACCGGAACTTGCCGTCCCCGTGGCTCAGGGCCGTCGCCTGAAGACCCTGTGTCCCCTTAATGTAGCCGAGCGTGATCCTCACCCCCTCGACCGGCCGGCCGCTCTTGTCCACCACCGTCCCGGAGAGCGTCGCCGACGGCGCCAGAGCCAGGACGGCCGGCTGGGCGCCCTTCCTCGCGAGCTGGCGTTCCCCGGGGAGGAAGCCCGCGGCACCGGCTTCCAGCCAGCCCTCGTCCGCCGGAACGTCGAGGCTGAACGCACCCTCCGCATCCGTGCGGACCGCCGGGGCCACGCGGGGAAAGCCGCTCCAGGCCACGGCTCCCGCCACGGGCTTGCGGCTCAGGGAGTCGACGACGCGCCCGGCGATCCTGCGGGGAGGCTCCAGCCGGACGGGGAGGATTTCCTTCCCCTCCGTCCGCGCGACCCGGGCTCCCCAGCCCTCGCGGCTCTCCAGTGTCAGGGCGGATTCTCCTTCCGGCACCGCGATCTCCAGCCGTCCGTCCGGTCCCATGATCCCCACCGGCCAGCCGTTCCAGCGGGCGAGCGCGCCTGGCACCGGTTTGCCGTCGACGCTCCGGGCCTCGATCCACCCGGACCGGCCCGGGATCAACCGCAGAGTGATCGCCTCGTCCGGCTTGCCCATGGCTTTCTGGCCGAGGAACCGCGGCGAGAGGGCCTCCACGGTCGGAGGGCCGTACAGTTTGAACCAGGGGAGCGACGCCCGGCCCTCCCGATCGGTCGTGACGCGCGAAGGGATCAGGCTCCAGGTCGGGAATTGACCCTCCCGGAATCGCCAACCCCAGGGGGGAGCGTTGAGGCTCCGGACCTCGATCCCCGCGAGAGGCCGGCCGTCCGGCCCGACCGTCCGCACCTCGACGGGAGAGCCTCGCATCAGAGTGGTGGGCGGCAACTCGACCTCCTCCACCAGCGGCACGAGCGGAAACTCCTCGGCCAGATACCCCTCGGCCCGGACCTCCAGGCGGTAGCACCCGCTTTCCGGAACGAGGATCTCGAAGTCGCCGTCCGCGTCCGTGACCGCCTTCGCGAGAGGGGCCGGAGCAGTCCCCTCCGTCAGCCGGCGGACCGCGTCGGCGTAGCCCTCGTAGGCGGGGAACAGCTCCAAGCGGGCTCCGGAGAGGCCCTCTTTCTCCGACTGGACCCGGCCGGTGACGCGGATGGGCGCGGCGGCGAGCACGGCGGAAAACGACAGAAGGACGGCAGCGAGCGAGAGGGCCAGGCGGGCTCTGCGACTTGGAGACATGGGTCCTCCTTGCTGAAATTCTACCTTCAGCTCTGTGATAGAAGGACGGAGCCGTATTTTTCCCGGAGATCCCATGCGCCGAGCCCTGCCGATCCTTTTCGCCGCGCTCCTTCTTTCCCCCCTTTCGCTTACTGCCGAGACCCCGCAGACTTCGGGGTGCAAGGACTTCGAGCCCTATCTTCAAGCCGCCGCCAAAGCTCTACCCGGACCGGAGACGCCCGGCGCGGAGGCGTTCGCCCATTTCCGTAAGGGCGCGGCTGGCGCGGCCACGGACGACCCGCGGTTCGCCTCCTGCCTGCTGCGGCGCTACGTGATCGCCCGCTATGGGGACCGGATGGTCAAGGACCTCCAGGAGATGATCCATTTCCAGACCTTCGAGGTACAGGGCAAGGAGAACTGGGACCTCCCCGAGTTCGTGAAGCAGCGGGAGTGGCTGCAGAAGCGGGCTCGCGGTCTGGGCCTTGAATTCAAGAGCTACGACGGACGGGTGGAGGAGATCACCCTGCCCGGACCCAAGCCCATCCTGGCCCTGCTCACCCACGGCGACGTTCAGGGCGTCGAGGGGCAGCAGTGGTCCTCGCCCCCCTTCGAGGGGAAGCTCGTCAACGGCAAGATCATCGGCCGCGGCACCGAGGACGACAAGGGACCCATCGTGGCCATCCTCTACGTCCTCGCGGCTCTGCACGATGCCGGCTGGCCCCTCGACTCGACCTTGAAGCTGCTGGTGGCCAACGCGGAGGAGTCGAGTTGGGCCGAGATCCCCTACTACCTGGAGCGTGCCCCGGCGCCGGAGCGGACCATCGGCGTCGACGCCGCCTATCCCGTGACCCACTCCCAGAAGGGCTATGGAATCCTCACCTTCAAGGCGCAGCCTGTGGCCCAACCAAAGCCGGGGAAGTGGCAGGTCGTCAAGATGAGCGGCGGCAGCGGCATGTCGATCATCCCCGAGCGGGGAGAGGCTCTGCTGAAAGGGGGGACTCTGGACGAGTTCTCCCGCGCCGCCTCCGCTTGGGCGCAGACCCATCCGCCCGCGAAGCTCGCGGTGAGCCAGGAAGGCGACCACCTGAAGGTCACGGCCGAGGGGAGAGGAGGCCACTCCTCCGCGCCGGCCTCCGGCCACAACGCCCTGGGGGACCTGACCGCTTTCCTCGCTACCCTGGATCTCCAGATGGACCCCTGGGGCGCCCTCGCCGCCTTCACCGGCAACGCCGTGGGCACTGAGACCGACGGCCGCTCCCTGGGCCTCGGCCACCGCGACGCCGTCATGGGCGACCTCACCTCCAACCTCTCCTTCCTGCGCGAGGACCAAGGGGCTCCGATCGCACAGATCAACATCCGCTATCCGAGAGGGATCGACAAGGACCTCATGGAGAAGCAGCTCGCCGGCCGCGCCACCGCCTTCACCGGCCGCGCCGGCGCCACCATCGCGACCGACGTCAACCTGCTGAGCGAGCCGCACCTGGCCCCCGCCGAGGGACCGCTCGTCTCCAGCCTCCTCGCCGCCTGGGAGGAGGTGACGGGCACCCCCGGCAAGCCCGTGGCCATCGGCGGCGGCACCCAGGCCCGCCTCTTCCCGGGAGGCGTCGACTTCGGCCCCGCCGAGGACATGGTGCTCTACCGGGGCCACGGCACGGACGAGTATCTGACCCCGGAAGAGCTCAACCGCGTCGCCGAGCTGACGATGGCGGCTGTGGTGCGGCTGGTGACCTTACCCCGCCCCTCTCTTTTAGGAGAGGGCCGGGGTGAGGTCCCTATTTCTTGAACCGCACCCGAACCCCCTGAGCCAACTGCTCGGGGGTCATCTTCTCCATCGACTTGAGGTCGTACTCCCAGATCAGCGTCCGGCCTTCCTTGCGGGTGGCATTGTGCTCGAGCACCTCGAAGGGGGCGTCGATCTTGACGGCGAAGCGGAGACCCTTGAAGGCGTCCTCCATCTGCTTCTTCATCTCGGGGGACAGGTCCATCTCGGACGCCTGGGACTTCTGCTCGGCGGCTGGGTTGATGGCCTGGCTCGTCAGCAGGAGGGTCTTCCCCTCGTCCTTGATCTGAAGGCCCGCGAACGGCTCGTCGAACGGGTTCTTTGCTCCCGGGGGTCCCTCCTGCTCCGATTCCTTTTTGGGGAACTTGATCTGGCTCAGCTTGGAGACGTTGTCGAAGCCGAAAGTGAAGTTGGCGGCGAGCTTGAGGCCGTCCTCCTTGAAGGAGGTGTCCAGGAGCTTCACGCCGGGCGGGAGGCTCTTCTCGATCTCGGCCTTGTCGGGTTTCTCAGACTTTTCGGTCTTGCGGGAGGCAAGGAACTCCTTCTTCGCCTTCTCGATCTCCGCCGCGGTCGGCTCGCCTTTCTGGCCTGACATCTCCCGCTGCATGCGGGTCATGAAGAGCACCATGGGCTCCATGTTGACCTTCATCGAGAAGCCGGCCTTGCCCGAGAGGTCCTTCTGGAGCGTCAACGTCTGCTCGACGTCAAAACACCCGGCGGTCGCCAGCAGGCAGACCGCCAGGCCCAGCGCCAACGTCTTCTTTCCCATGGGGAAGCCCTCCAATCTCTTCGGAGAGCTTATGCGATTTCGGCTCGACCCCATCGAGCGGAATCAGTTGCTGCCATCGCCTCTGCCCTGCCCCGGGCTGGCCGCCATCTTCATCTTCTCCCGTGCCTCCCCAACACAGCTCTTCGCATCCTCGCTGTTGGGCTTGAGCGACTGGGCATGGCTGCACGAGTCGAAGCCCGACTCATTCATGCCCAGCGCCAGGTAGACCTGGCCAAGGGCGAGATAGCTGTCGTAGTTGGCTTGATAGCCTACGGACTTCGACAGCTCCTCTTTGGCCTTCAGGTAGAGCTTGGCCTGCTTCGTGGGGTCCGTCTCCGCATCCGCCTTCTTCTTTGCCTTGACCCCCCGGCCGTAGCACTCCATGGCCTTCTGCTCGGGCGTCTTGTAGTAGCTCCCGATGATCTCTGTCTGGGGGGCAGCGAGCAGAGATGAAGTCATCGCGAGGGACAGGA
>CAXTNS010000387.1:0-6685 GCA_964245465.1 uncultured Thermoanaerobaculia bacterium | reverse complement strand
CCTCCTGGGGCGCCGGGTTGGTGGGCACCGGGGCAGTGGGAGTCGGGACAACAGGCGCCGGGGTCCCCGGCGGCTTCACGGCGACCTTGCGGGCGGCGCGCTTGCGCAGGGGAGCCATGTTGAACTGCACGAGGAGCTCGCTCCGGGTGCCCAGCAGGGACTTGACCGCGCCGCGCAGACGGCGGGCCGCCTCCCTGCCCTCCTCTTTCAGAGCGTCCAGCTCCTGGGTGGTGACCTGCTTCTGGGCCGCCAGGACGCCCTGGCGGTTCTTCAGCTCCCGCCCCTCGGCCAGAAACCCCTCCAGCACCACGCGCAACGGCTCGAGGCTGGCCAGGATGGCGGCGTTGTCCAGGCAGGCGGCCAGGAGCTTCTCCCAGTCGCGAATGAGGTCGGCAAAAGACTTGATCTCAGGCATGACGTTTCTCCTTCGTTTCGTTTTCGTTACCAGGTTTCAGGTTCCGCCCCGGTCAGCCGAGGCACTTCGCGAAGTCGAGGTCCGCTTCGGAGAGGCTGCGGCGGTTGGGACCGCTCTTGCCCTCCAGGGTGATGGCGAGATACCGGCCGCCGATCAGTTGCACGGCCGCGCACCGCCCCAGACGCGCCGCGGACCTCAGGACCCAGGCGGCGTAGTCGGCCGCGATCTCCGGCGTGGCGAGGTCGCGGATCCGGTCGATCGCCCGGCCGCCGGGCAGGAGCTTCCAGCCGGGCATCTGCCGCAGCCTCTCCTCCACCCGCTCGGACTTGACACGGTTCTCCACCGCCTCCACGGACCGGGTCTCGCCGGGACGCCGGGGCGGCCGCCTCAACCTCGACATCTCCCTGGTCCCGGTCCCCTGCCCTTCCCGCGGCCGGACCTCCAGGGGGACAACTTCCTGCGTTACGGCTTCCTGCTGCACAACTTCCTGCGTCGTTTCCATACTGCTTCTCCTTTCAAAGCTCCGAAGCCATCATGGCCTCGGAAGGTCTATCCGGTCGGTCTCGACTTCCGCGCGGCGGGGATCAATTGCGCGGCGGGCACCAACTGCGAGAGGTAGCTCATGGCCGCCCGCACCAGCTTTCTCTGTTCCGGGTTGAGGTCGCCCTGAGGCGTCCCGGTCCCCTCCCCCACCAGGTCGTCCAGTCCCACTTCGAGCTCTCGCGCGAGGTCGACCAGCTTCTCGACCGGCGGCGGATGGTCTCCGCTCTCCCATTTGCTGAGCCGGCTGCGGGATACCGTTACCCGTGCCGCCAGCGCCTCCTGCGACCAGTCCCGCCGGACTCGCAACGCCGCAATGTTTCGCCCGATCCTCCGGGCCAGCGATCCGTTCATCACAGGCACCCTCCTTCCGTTGAAAGTTTGCTTCCGTCACCTTCAGTACTGTGAATCGTAATGGGTCTGGATAAAGAGTCAATGTGTGATTTCGTCGCGGAATCTTGGTAATCGTCGCTTCAATGAGCGAACCCGCGATGCGGACGAGCTTCCAGGAGCGACATTTCGCCGGGGCACGCCAAGGCCGGGCGGGCTGTTTCGCGGATTGAGGGAACGGCGGCGGTGAATCTTGCGAGCCGGGCTCGCAAGGCTGCGAGGAGGGCTCGCAAGTGGGGCAAACTGGGGCGAATGGAACCGTCAATTCGGGAGCCGCGGGGCTCCCGGCCATGGAGGCCCGGGACCTCCCCGCGGCAAGGGAGAGCGATATGTTTCAGCGAAAGATCAGCCGTGCCGGTTCCGCGGGGCTCCTCGCGGCGGCGTTGCTCGTGGCCGGCTCCGCTCCAGCGAACGCCGCCGGGAGAAGCCCCAAGGGCCTGTGGCGTTGGATGATGGAGGAGTGGCAGGAGTGGACCGGCGTCCTCGTCCCCCAGCGGCCGGCGGAGACGCCGGGCTCAGGGAACGGGTCCTGGATCAAGGAAGGGCCGGGGATTGATCCCAACGGCGGCACGGCCCCCAAGCCGGGCGGTTCCACGGGATCGGCCTGCCGGGGCTGCGGCGACTCGGAATCGGGGACCGGTCCCGGCGGGGGTCGCTGACGATTCGACCTCACCCGAACCCCTCTCTTGAAGGAGAGGGGGCCGGAGGGTGAGGTCGAGCCAGAGGTGAGGGCTCTTCATGGCCGGGGCTCCTTGTGAGAGAATGCACCGGTCCTTCAAAGGAGATGATATTGAGCGCGCACGTGACCCCGGAGGAGCTGAGGGCCGCCGAGCGGATGCCCTTGGAGCGCAAGCAGGAAGTCGTCACCCATCTCCTGCAGGGTTGCCCGGAGTGCCGCGCCCGGATGGGTGGCTTCTATCGCTGGGATTGGAGCGTCGAGCCGGAGCCTCCCAGGGACGGCGACGCGTACGACCGGGGGATCGACGGCGCGTTCGCCCAATTCCGGGAAAAAGAGAGCGCTCTGGCCAGGAGCGAGGATCCCCTGGATCGGCTCCAGGTTCATTTCCTGTGGCAGTCCCTGGCCCTGGCGGCGCTCGCACCGCTCGAGGGTCTCCCCCTCTGCCATGCGCTTCTCGACTGGAGCTGGAGCCTGCGCCACGACAATCCCCAGGGGATGATCTTCCTGGCGGAGCTGGCCGCGAAGACGGCGGCGCACCTGGATCCCCTCCGCCAGGGCTCGCCCACCGTGGCGGACGCACGGGCCCGGGCCTGGGGCGAGCTCGCCAACGCCTACCGGGTGAGAGACGACTTCCTGGAGGCCGAACGCGCCTTCAACAAGGCCTTCCGGCTCCTGGAGGAGGGCACGGGGGACCTCGCCCTCAAGGCGCGCCTCTTCGACCTCCATGCCTCCTTCTTCGGGACCCGGCGGCAGTTCATGCTGGCCTTCAGCACTCTCGACGTGGTCCACACCCTCCATCTCCAGAGGGGGGACGCGCACCTCGCCGGCCGGGCGCTCGTCACGAAGGCCCTGTACGCCTTCTACGCGGGGAAGACCGAGTGGGCGCTCGCGATCAACCGGGAAGGGCTCTCGATGATCGACGGGAGCCGCGACGCCGGCCTCGTCTCGAACGCCCTGCACAACCAGATCCTCTTCCTCATCCACGACGGCCACTGCGTGGAGGCCCGGAGGTTCCTGTTCCGGAACCGGCTTCAGGCGTTGAAGGGCGGCCGCATCAACGAGCTGAAGGTCCGCTGGCTGGAGGGCCGCATCAGCTACGGCCTGGGAGACCTCCCGGGGGCCGAGGCCGCTTTCCAGGAGGTCCGGGAAGGCTTTGAAGCGGAAGAAAAGGGCTTCGCGGTCGCCCTGTCTCTGCTCGACCTGTCCCTCGTCTGGCTCCGGCAGGGTCGGGCCGGAGAGGCCGAGGAGGCCGTGGCCCAGGCCACGAAGGTGTTCTTCTCGTTGCAGGTCCCCGAGGTGTACAGCACCGTGGTGGTCCTCAAGGAGGCGCTGAGGCTCGAGAAGGCGACGGTGGAGCTCGCCGAGGACGTCGTCGCCTGGATCCGGCGCTGGGAGATCAACCCGGACACGGCGCTGGAGTGAGAGACGGGCCACTCTCTTCCGTAGGGGCGGCCCCATGTGGCCGCCCTGGGCGGGGGAGATCCACGATCCGGAGAGGCCCCCCACCCAGGGCGGCCACACAGGGCCGCCCCTACATCCGCCGGTTCCCTACTGGCCGCTCGCCAGCGGCCGGTCCGTGACCGCGTCCACGAGCTTCTTCAATCTCGCGTCGATGATGCGGTTGATCTCCTGCTCGCTGAGCAGGGGCGGAGGCTGCTGGGCCGGAGCTCCGGCGGGCCGGGAGGGCTGGAGCCGCGCGAGCCGGGCGCGGATGGTCTTGGCCGCCTCGCTCGGCGGCTCCGATGTCTCCGGGTAGGCGAACGAAAAGAACTCGGGCGGGCTCAGCCCCATGGCCCCCGCGATGGACAGCACGTGCTCGAGCTTCACCTCCACGTAGCCGGTGAAGACCCGGGTCAGGTAGCTCGGCGAGAGCTTGAGGCGGCGCTCGATCTCGCGGTTGGAGAGGTCGAGCACGCGGAGAAGGGTCTGCAGCACGTCGAGGATCCGTTGGATCTCCTGGTTTTCCGGTGGTTTCTTGGGCATGCGCGGGATAGTACCCTATCTTTGGATTGGAAACCAGTGGTTTGACTTTTTGGCAAGCGGTGGTGTACAAAAGCCATTGAGCCGAGTGCCGTTCCCGGTACCCGGAAAATGATCCTGGAGAGGAGAGCCGCGATGTCTGACCCAACCAATGGCCGAGCGATGCTCCGGAATGCGTTTTCGCCCGAGTACCTGCAAGCCCTGGAGGAGCGGGACGAGTCCGGCGGCCTGGCCGCCGAGGGCGCGGACCGTCTGGTTCTGCGCCAAAGGGGGGACCGCTTCGGGCTCTTCCTGCCGTGGCGGAGCTGGGAGGCGGGAGACACGCCGGAGGTCGAGCTCGGCAGCCGGGAGGACGCCCTGCTCTTCCTCGCTGCCTGGACGGTGCGGGCGCGGAGCCCGCGGTACGAGCTTCAGGCCGCCGCTGAGCCCGAAGGCCACCGCGTGGTCCGGGAGGGCCTTCTCACGGGCCGGCTGCGCACGTTCGATCCCGAGTTGCTCCTGGTCGTCAACAGCCTGGCGAACCTGGCGATCTCCGCCGAATCCCTGGCGTTGCTGCTGGAGGTCACCGGCCCCACGAGGCAGCGTGAAGTCGGCGAGATCCTGGGGCGAATCGTCGAGGAGCTCTCCTCCTAGACCGGCCCCGGGGTCTCAACCGTTTTCCCCGGAGTACCAGGGGCCGGCCTCCGCTCTTCGAGGACCGGCCCGGAAATCCCCGTCTCCTTCCCCACCTCTCCCATGGCCGGACCCGGACGCACGAGGGTTTTCTCCGTGGGGAAAACGGTCCGGCTCCGGGGCCGCTGAGGTTCAGGAGGTCTGGCCGTTTTCCTCCCCTTCCCGCGAGCGGACGTTCCGGAGGCCCTTCACGACCAGGTGAAGGGCCTCGTCCTCGAGATGGGTATTGAGGAGCCGGCGGTTCTCCTCTTCCGAAAGGCCGTTGTTCTGGAGCGCGGTAGAGCCGATTTCCGCCAGGAGCTTCCAGGCGCCCTGAAGATCGAACACCTCGTCGCGGAGGGGAGCGAAACGCGGCCCGTCCTGGGGAAGGGCTGAAGGGTACTCCTTCTCCCAGCGGCGGTAGAGATCGGCGAGAGGCTGATCGCTGCTTTTCGGTTCCTTCTGATCGAGGATCGCATGCCCTACACTCTTGGCGGCTCCCCCGAAAATGCCTATCAGATAGAGCGGCAGTCCTGCTTCCAGGGCGAGCAGGGCTTCTTCCAGGATACCTGGGTAGCGGCCGGAGAAGGTGTGCTCCTTCCCTCCCAGGCAGATACGCGCCTGGCACTCCGCCGTGAGCCGCCGCCGAAGATGGGTGAGCCCCCGTGACTGGACATAGCGCCAGAGGGGGTTTTCAGCGTCCTCCTGAGCGAGGCCGGGAGGAAAACGCCCGTCGAGCTCCTTGGGCAGCTTGGCCCTGCGGACTGCCAGGACGTCCGTGAGACAGTCGAGGGTCTCGGAGCCGACGGTGGTCTCGTCGGGCCAGGGAATGAGGTTGAGGATCAAAGGGGCGACGCTCCTGTTCACCACCAGAAACCCGAAAGAATCGAGGGCGGCGCGGCAGACGGCGTCCATGATGCCCTTGTCCCGCCAATCGTGGCCGAAGGCCACGGCCGCTCCCTCGTCGAGCAGGGTGCGAGTGAGGCGCACCGTCAGCCGGTTGATGGCGGCTTCCGTGAAGCCGCGCTCCGCGAGGTCCTCCGACACGGAAATAGAAATGCCGGCGCGGCACCCGGTGAGGGGACGAGCGTGGCTCATGAATCACCTCTGGCCAGGAGAAGCTCGCCCGGCGTGCCGAACCGGGCCTGGACCTGGGCCGCCAGGGCTTCCGCCGCGTCGAGCCGCCCCTTGGGCAGCCTGGGCTCGGGATAACAGATGACACCGGCTGGCACCCCCTGGGCTTCGAGACTTTCGCAGACGGCGGTGATGGTGCTCATCCCCGGCGTCACCGGGATCACCCGGAGCGCAGGTGGATCGGGCAACAGCTTGCGCTTGCGCAGCGCGTCCACCCGCCGCAGGAACGCCTGTGAACGGGCGGCCACCCGCAAGGCGGTATGCAGGATGCGCACGAGGTTCCCATCGGGGATGCGCACGCAGGGCGCGCTCTCGAAAGGCAGACCGCTGCCGGCATGGACCAGACTGCCGCGGGCGTCCACGAACACCAGGGGAGCGCCATACTGCTCAGCCCACAGCACCTCTTTCTTGCAATAGGGCCGGTGATCGTAAACGTCGGTCCGGAGGGCCACCAGCACCGAGGAGGCCACCCCCTCTTCAAGTTGCTGCTCCCAGGGGCGAAAGCTGTTGAGGCTCTTGGTGTCATAGAACCCCTTCAGCCACTCGACGTCCTCCAGAAGCTTGCTCAAGCTCTTCGCGAGGGAAAGGCCGTCGCGCTTGGCATGGCTGATGAAGAGCTGCAGCTTCCAATTTTTCGGCGCCCCCGCACCGAGAGCGGCAAGGCGGAGGCCGTCGTTCAGGATCTGCAGAGCCAGCCAGTCGACGCGCTCCGATCTCTCTCCCAGCCGGGAGAAATCCAGTGTCTGGAAGCGGCCCAAACCGCGGGCGGAGGTCTCTTCCAACCAGCTATCCTGAAGGCCTTCGTGAGGAACGACGACCATGACCTCATGCCGGCCGGAGCTCATCCCTGGATCCTTGGCACAAGCGGCGATACAGTCGAGGAATCCGGCGTCCGC
>CAXTNS010000386.1:6314-6698 GCA_964245465.1 uncultured Thermoanaerobaculia bacterium | reverse complement strand
CTGCACCTGGGGGACCAGCCTGGTGCGGTAGTAGCGGTTGATGTCGTCGAGGCTCACGAAGACGCGGGGGCCGAGCCGCTCGTCCACGTACGTGAAAACCAGGAGCTGGCGGGCCACGAGCTGGCGCAGCTTCTTGGGATCGAGCCCGACCTCCTTCAAGGCTTTCTGGAACGCCCTGTCATCCGGGAACCGGGCGCGGATCTTGGCCACGTTCCTCTCGATCTCGTCGACCGGCACCTGCTCGAAACCGAAGCGGTCGATCTCGTGGAACCGCAGCCTCTCCTCGATGAGGGAGTTGAGCACCCGGCGGCGGAACTGGGTCTCGGCCTCCCCTTCCCTGGACGTCTCGAGGCCCAGCTTGATGACCCGCTCGACGTCCGAATT
>CAXTNS010000386.1:0-6304 GCA_964245465.1 uncultured Thermoanaerobaculia bacterium | reverse complement strand
GGATCGGGTCCTCGTCCACCACGGCCAGGACCCGGTCCTGGAGCACGGTCTTGGGAGACGAGGTCTGAGGGGCATTTGCCGGTTTCTGGGCCGTCTGGGGAAAGACCGCTCCAGGGATTGCGAAGACAGCGAGCGCAGCCAGCCAACCAGTCCTGATCATGGGTGCCATGCTAGCATCCGGCTCGATCATGGCCGAAACCGAAACCCTCCTGAAAATCGGTCTGGCGCAGATCGATTGCCGGCTGGGGGACGTCGAGGCGAACGTCGAGCGCCACCTCGACTGGATCGCCCGGGCTCGGGAGGCAGGCGTGGACCTCCTCGTCTTCCCTGAGTTGTCCCTCACCGGCTACCGGCTCCTCCACCTGACGCCCAGGGTGGGAATGCCGGCCAGCTCGCCCTTGCTGGCACGGCTGGCCGAGGCCGCGGGTCCCATGCGGGTGATCCTGGGCTTCGTCGAAGAAGGGGAGACGGGCGCGCTGCACAACAGCGCCGTCTTGTTCTCAGAGGGCGAGCCCGTCTATCTCCACCGCAAGCTCTACCTCCCCACCTACGGCCTCTTCCAGGAAGACCGTTTCTTCAGCCGCGGCAGACGGCTGGACCCGTTCACCCTCCCCGGGGGCCTCCGTGGGGATCCATTGGGCATTCTGATCTGCGAGGACCTCTGGCACCCTGAGCTGGCACGCCGGCTGGCGGCGTCCGGAGTCAAGCTGCTGATCGTGATCTCGGCCGCTCCGGGCCGCATCGGCGGCGGGGCCTTCCCCGAGAGCCACGAGAGCTGGGAGCTGCTGACCCGCTCGACGGCCATGCTCAACACCTGCTGGGTGGCCTACTGCAACCGGGTGGGCTGGGAGGAGGGCTCCTTCTACCCCGGCGTAAGCCACCTCGTGCGCCCCGGAGGCGAGGTCGCCACCCGGGCGCCCATCCTCGAAGAGCACCTGCTGGTGGCCGAGATCGACCTGCGCGACTCCGACCGCCTGCGCTGGCGCCTGCCGCTCCTGGACGACGAGCGCTTCGACGTCGAGGGACCCCCGTGAGCCGCCTCGATCTCAACGGGCCCTTGGCCGAAACCGTGCTGACGAGCTTCATCCGCGACGCCGTCGAGACCTCCGGCACCCGCGGCGTCGTGGTGGGCCTCTCGGGTGGAGTGGACTCCTCCCTCTCCGCCGCCCTGGCGGCCCTGGCCCTGGGACCGGAGCGCGTCCACGGCTTCCTCCTCCCCTACCGCACGTCGTCCCCGGACTCCGAGCGCGACGCCCGCGCCGTGGCCGAGCACCTGGGCATCCCTTACCGGGTGATCGA
Source organism: uncultured Thermoanaerobaculia bacterium (assembly GCA_964245465.1). Classification (GTDB taxonomy): domain Bacteria; phylum Acidobacteriota; class Thermoanaerobaculia; order Multivoradales; family UBA5704; genus DATARR01. The sequence goes on along the minus strand of CAXTNS010000386.1, from coordinate 5,005 downwards.
CATCTCGCCCATGGTGGACGCCTACTTCGACACCGCCGAGCCCGACGCCCCCGCGGACCGGCGGGGCAACAAGATGGCCCGCGAGCGCATGACCCTCCTGTTCGATCAGGCCAAGAAGCTCGACACCCTGGTGCTCGGCACCTCCAACAAGACCGAGATCCTGCTCGGCTACTCGACCGTCTTCGGCGACAACGCGAGCTCGCTCAATCCCCTGGGCGATCTCTACAAGAGCCAGGTCTGGCAGCTCTCGCGCCACCTGGGGCTGCCCGCCCAGGTCGTGGACAAGGCTCCCTCGGCCGACCTCTGGCCGGGCCAGACGGACGAAGGCGAGCTCGGCTTCTCCTACGAGATGGCGGACATGGTGCTCTACCTGTTGTTCGATCTGGGCCTGCGGCCGGGGGAGGTGGCCGCCCGCGGCTACGACGAGCGAGTGGTGGAGCGGATCGTCTCCCTGGAGCAGCGCTTCCGCTTCAAGCGCCGGCTGATGCTGATCGCCCGCCTCTCGGGCAGCGCCGTGAACCTCGACCAGGAGATCCCGCGAGACTGATGCCTGGCAAGGTCCTCGTGGTGGCGACCCCGATCGGCAACCTGGACGACCTCTCGCCCCGCGCCCGCGCCGCCTTCGAGTCCGCGGACCTCGTGGCCTGCGAGGACACCCGCCACACCGGCCGCCTCCTGGCCCACCTGGGGATCAGGAAGCCGCTCGTCTCCCTCCACGAGCACAACGAGCGGCAACGCCTGCCGCGCCTGCTGGCCAACCTCCAGGAGGGCAAGACGATCGCCCTTGCCAGCGACGCCGGTACGCCGCTCCTCTCCGACCCCGGCTTCCTGCTGGTGCGCGAGGCCGCGGCCGCGGGGGCACGGATCGAGCCCATCCCCGGCCCCGCCGCCCCGCTCGCAGCCCTGGTGGCCTCGGGCCTGCCGCCCTACCCCTTCACCTTCGCCGGCTTCGCGCCGCCCAAGACGGGCAAACGCCGCTCCTTCTACAAGGGCTGGGCGGACCTCGGGCACACCCTGGTCCTCTTCGAATCCCCCCATCGCCTCCTGGCCAGCCTGGAAGACGCCCTGGCCGAGCTCGGCGACCGCCCCGCGGCCCTGGCCCGCGAGCTGACCAAGATGCACGAGGAGGTCCTGCGCGGCCCGCTTTCGGAGATCCTGGAAGAGATGAAGGGCCGCCCCGCGCTCAAGGGCGAATTCGTCCTGGTGATCGGGACGGCTTCCTGACCTAGCCTGCCGCGGCGATCCGTGGCCGCAACGAGACCGGCAGGGTCTCGACGACCGGCAGGTCATAGCGGAAACGGATCGAGGAGCCGAGCTTGCGCACGTCCGCGCCGTAGACGTGGATCGAGATGGCCGTCTCCGGCCCGGGGTTGTAGACCGTGTGGATGTCACCCGGAGGCTGAAGGATCGAGACCGACCCTTCCTTGAACGCCTGCTCGCCCATGGGCAGCAGGTAGCGGTCGCCGCCATCGCTCACCACCCGGTACTGCACCTCGTGCTCCCGGCCCTGGTGGATGCCCACCACACACCAGGAGACGTGGTCGTGGACGGCCGTGGACTGCCCCGGCAGCCAGACGAGCGCCACGATCGAGAACCTCCCCTCGTCATCGGCGTAGAGGACGTGCGAGCGGTAGCGTTCCGGGTCCGGCTCCCGCTGCTCGGGCGTCAGCAGCCCGGGGTTGCCCAGGAAGGGCCGCAGCGCCGCGGCGGTCCATCGCGCCACCTTGCTGGTGTCCCGCTCGGACGTCAGCACGGAGCGGACGGAATGGATGAGCTCGTTCAGGACGGGACTGTTGGACTCGGACATCATTCTCCCCCTCCCTCGGGAATCGTGTCGGCACTGCGAGTCAGGGAAGGGCCCGAGAAAGACGGCCAAAGGAGAAAACCGTGCTCCCCTCTCGGACACCTCCCGAGGATCAGAGTAGAGAGCACGGGTTAGATTGTCGGTAGCGGGATGGTTATAAAAAGATCACCTGCCGGAGCTACTGCTGCCCCAGGCTTCCCGTCGGCGCGCCGTCGACCGCGTTGCCGTCGATGTTGTTCGTGCCGAACGAGAGGATCTGGCCGCCGGCGACCGTCTGCAGGCCGGCCGTGAAGTTCCCGCCGATCGAGCTGTTGGTGATGCGCGCGACCGCCGCGGCTCCCGACGACGAGAGCCCCACCGTGCCGTTGGCCATCAGCGAGACGTGGTCCAGGAAGGCGGCGACCGGGCCGTTCGCGGTCGACTCGAGCGAGAGGCCGTTCTGGCTGTTGCCGGCGATGACGGAGTCCCGGATGAACAGCGAGCCGTTGTTGGTGACCCGGATCCCGGTCACGTTCCGGTCGACCGTGACGTTGCGCATCGACACGCCGGCCCCGCCCACGGCCCCGGGCTGGATCCGGATGCCGCCGCCCGTGTTGGAGGCGAACACACCGTTGTTGCGGAAGGTGGTGTCCTCGACGAAGAGCCGGCTGATCGCCGAAGGCGCGAAATCGAGCCCGAGACCCGGGCTCGCGTTGAAGCCCTGGATGTCGCATTCCTGGACGTGCAGCGCTCCCCCGGCCAGGAAGCGGATGCCGGTGAGGCCGGTCCCCGCGCCGTTGATCGACAGGTTCCGCAGGATGACCACGTCATTGGGCCCGGCGTTGACGATGACGCCGTTTACGCCCGACGCCAGGATGCCGCCGATCGTGCCCTCGCCGTTGATGGTGATCGATTTGGTGATGGTGACCGAGCCGTAGCCGCCCGGATCGAGCACGCTGATCTCGCCGCCGGCCGAGGTCTTCGAGATCGCGCCCGCGAACGTCTTGCACGGAGCCGTGCGGCTGCAGGGGTTCATGTCGTCGCCCACGCCCGACACCCACGTGCGGGTTTGAGCCTGGGCCAGCGAAGCGCAGGTCATGAACATGACCGCGGTAAAAGCAGAGGTCCACATCTTTTTCTGGTTCACGAAAGCCTCCTTGGGCATTTTTTAGAGTTAGGTCCTTCATCGACGCCAGCAATAGGCGAGCCCAGGAAGGGTTTCGTTACAACGACGGCTTGTAAGGAGAACTATCGTGATCAATGCTGCCAGGAGACGATAGCTCGCAGGATCGCCGATTCATCCTCCGGAGAGACCTCTTCGATCGGCACGCCGGCGATCTCGGTCAGCACCTCGTCCGGCATGTCGCGCTCGGACGCGGCGTCGAGGATCCGCATGACGTGGCCGGGAGGGAAGAGCCCCGCGAGCTCCTCTTCCGTGAGGTTGATCGCTTCGGGGACCTGGAACGCGGGCTCCTCGGCAGGAGCATCCATCCCAGGCCCAGGGAGATCGACTGATTCCTGGAAGTCCGCCAGGGCCGCCGCCTTCTGCACGGCGACAGGCAGGTACCCGGCGATCCGCCGGATGGCCATCTCCTTGCCCATCTCGGCATAGCCCGTCACCCAGGCCGGGTCCTCGCTCCGGCCGCGTACGGCGTCCACCTCGGCCCTCGACAGCACGTCGAAGTGGTGACCGCCGTCCTTGAGCTTCACGTAGGCATAGAAGTGCGTGATGTCGCCCCGGCCCTCCTCGGCGGGGACGTGCTCCAACCGCTCGTTGAGGCCGTAGGCGTAATCGAACCGGTCGTTCCGGTGCACGGCCTGGACGTTGATGGAGGTGATCTGACCGCTGTTCAGGGCCAGCGCGATGAACCCCCGGTAGCCCGAGACGAGTTGCACGGGCTCGATCGGCTTGAGGGTCTTCGCCTTCTTGGGCCGCTTCGGCTTGGCGCGGGCCGTGATCTCGGTCTTCATGTTCTCTCTTTACACGCCATGCACCCGTTGCCGGACGGCTTCGCTGGCCATCCTCGAAACGGGCGCGATCTCCAGGGGACCAAAGACTGAAACGGCGCCGGAAACATCGCCTCCGGCGCCGCTTTCCCTAGGAGATAGATAACGTTTGGAGAGAGGGAAAAATTTCTCCTGGGCGGAATCAGTGGCCGAACGGAGGCCGCGACCCAACAGGCGAAGCTCTTACCCCTGTCGCTTGCTAGACTCCGAAAATGGCCGCACTTCAGACCTCCATCACCGACCTCCTCGGCATCAATGTCCCGATCCTCCAGTCCGGCATGAACCGGGTGGCCGGGCCGGGATTGGCCGCTGAGGTCTCCAACGCCGGCGGGCTCGGCATTCTGGCCGCCCTGCGGCTCGGCGGCGAGGAGCTGCGCCGCCAGATCCGCTGCCTGCGCGAGCTGACGGACCGCCCCTTCGGCGTCAACCACTGGCTGCACCCCGAGGTCCAGACTCCTGTCGATCCCAAGACGATCCCGGAAAAACGAGCCCGGGAGGTCCAGGGCACCCTGAACCACTTCCGCGACCAGATGGGCCTGCCAGAGAAATGGGAGCGTCCGCCCGGGCTTCCCGACGTCCTGGCCGAAGCCTTCGAGGTGGTCTTGGAGGAGAGGGTGCCCGTCTGGAGCGCCGGCGTGGGCGATCCGGGGCCGGAACGGGTCCGCCGTTGCCACGAGCGGGGGATCAAGGTCATCGCCATGGCGACCACGGTGGAAGACGCCAGGGCGCTCGCCGCCTCGGGAGTGGACGCCATCGTGGCCCAAGGAGGGGAGGCCGGCGGCCACCGCTCTGTCTGGGTCCAGGGGAGGTCCCCCGAAGCCTCCGCCGTGGGCACTCTCGTCCTGGTTCCACAGGTGGTGGACGCCGTCGCCGTGCCCGTGATCGCGGCCGGCGGCATCGTGGACGGCCGGGGCCTCCTGGCGGCCCTCGCCCTCGGGGCCGGGGGCGTGATGCTCGGCACGCGCTTCGTCGCCACCCGCGAATCCATGGCGCCGGACGCCTGGAAGCGGGCCCTTCTTGAAAAGGATGGCAGCGAGACCACTCTGACGAACGTCTTCACCGGCCTCTACGCCCGCGTGGTCCGCAACACCTTCGCGGATGAGTACGCCGCCTCCGGAACCCCCACCCTTCCGGCCCTGATCCACTACCACGCCGCACAGGACATCTACAGCGCGGCCTCTTCGAGGGGAGCAGGCGAGCACTTTCCTCTCTACG
>CAXTNS010000385.1:4996-6701 GCA_964245465.1 uncultured Thermoanaerobaculia bacterium | reverse complement strand
CGCGGAGGGTCTCCAGGACGGCCTGCGCGTCCGCTTCCTTGAGACGGACGGCGTCCCAGGGAATCAGGACGCGCGGGTGCTCCAGCCGTCCGGTGCCCCCTCGGCGATCGTCGTCGCGGGGCACGGCGCCGGGGTGCTCTCCGGCGTGCTGGCGGGCGCCGGTGTTCTGGAAGGCCGTCCGCTCGCTCTCGCCGACCGTCGGGTCGACGTCGGCCTGGGGGCGCGAGCCGGGCCGGTTGGGATCGGAAGGATAGACTCCGGCGGTGATCCTGCCTTGCCGGCCGGGCGGGAGGTTCTGTTCCAGGGTCGTCTCGTCGAGCGAGACCTCCAGGAAGCGGGCGCCGTTCTCCGGGTCTTCCAGCAGGTCCACGACCTCGCCCACCTTCTGCCCGTCGGCGCCGATGACGGCCCAGCCGCGGGCGTCGGACGGGCCCCGGAAGGAGCGCAGGGATTCCCTGCGGTTTGATGCGTTCGCCATTCGGACCTCCTTGCGCGGTCTCCTCACGCGGTCTCTTCACGCATATGGGCGCAGGCGCGGCGGAGTGTTGTCCCGCAGCGTCTCCGCCGCCGCCGATCCGCGGTCCACGAGGGCGGCCTCGCCGCGGTCCATCGTCTTTACCAGGGCCCAGATAACCAGGAGGAGAAGGACGAGCCCGAGGATCCACGGCACGATGCTGCGCTGCTTGCGTTCGATCTTGATCTCGGCCACGGGTTTCACTCCTTACCGGCCCAGGCTGCCGGTCCGCGAGGCGACTGGAGAGAGCGTGCCGGACCGGCGTTCGGGCTCCGATGGGTTCGTTCCTCGCCTCATGGAGGCGGAGAGACTGCAAAGAGCGGGCCTGATCGTCGTACACTCCCGCCGACCTGGAGGAGAAAAGAATGCGAATTCTGCGCGGGACCGTCCTGATTTTCTGCCTGCTCGTGCCGGCGGGGGCCACCTTTTCCCAGACGGCTTCCCGGACGTCGCGGGAGGCCTTCAATCCCGAGGCGGCGACGGAGGCCTATCTCGCGAAGCTGAGCCCGGAGCAGCGGGCGCGCTCGGACGCCTACTTCGAGGGCGGCTACTGGCTCCTCCTCTGGAGCTTCCTCTACGGGCTTGGCGTCTACGGGCTCCTGCTGTTCACGGGGCTGTCGGCCCGCATGCGGGACCTGGCGGAGCGGACGACGCGCTTCCGGCCCTTGCAGACGCTGCTCTACGCCCTCCAGTTCACCCTCGGGACGGCGCTCCTCTTCTTCCCGCTCTCCCTCTACGCGGATTTCTTCCGCGAGCACCAGTACGGCATGGCGACGCAGGGGTTCCCCGCCTGGCTGGTGGACCAGCTCAAGGGCCTGGGGGTGTCGCTGGTGCTGGGGGGCCTGGTGCTGATGGCACTCTACGGGGTGCTGCGCCGGTCGCCGCGCAACTGGTGGATCTGGGGCGCGGCGGTCTCCCTGGTCTTCCTGATCGTGGGCGTGGCCCTGGCGCCGGTCTTCATCGAGCCGATCTTCAACGACTACACGGAGCTCAGGGACCCGCGCTTCCGGAGTCCGATCCTCTCGCTCGCCCGCGCCAATGGCATCCCGGCCGAGCACGTGTACGTGGTGGACGAGGAATTGAATCCGGTTCCCGCCGGGGAATGGGGCGAACTGCTCTGCGCAGGCGACGGCCTGGCATTGAGCTACGCCGGACGTCCCGACCTCACTGCGGAGTCGTTCGTCACTCTGC
>CAXTNS010000385.1:3720-4986 GCA_964245465.1 uncultured Thermoanaerobaculia bacterium | reverse complement strand
CGTGTACGTGGTGGACGCCTCGCGCCAGACGAAGCGGATCAGCGCCAACGTCGCCGGCCTCTTCGGCACCACGCGCATCGCCCTGAACGACAACCTGCTGAAGCGCACCTCGCCGGCCGGGGTCGAGGCCGTCATGGGGCACGAGATGGGGCACTACGTGCTCCACCACGTCTACGAGAGCATCCTCTACTTCGGCGTGGTGCTGGTGACCGGCTTCGCCTTCCTGCGCTGGGGCTTCGGCCGCGCCACGGCCCGCTGGGGGGAGAGATGGGGTGTCCGCGGCGTGGGCGATCCGGCGGGCCTGCCTCTGCTCTCGGCGCTGTTGACGATCTTTTTCTTCGTCCTGACGCCGCTCAACAACACCTACATCCGTACGAACGAGGCGGAGGCGGACATCTTCGGCCTGAACGCCGCCCGCCAGCCCGACGGCTTTGCCGAAGTGTCGCTCCTGCTGGGCGAGTACCGCAAGCTCTCCCCGGGACCGGTCGAGGAGTGGATCTTCTTCGACCATCCCAGCGGCAGGAACCGCATTCTGATGGCCATGAAATGGAAGGCGGAGAACCAGAAGTGACGGTGTCGGAGGACCCGACCCGCCTCCATCGCCTCCACATTGGCAGCGGCAACGTGCGCCTGAAGGGATGGATCAACATGGACGTCCAGCGGCTGCCGGGGGTGGACGTGATCGCGGACGTGACCCGGGGGCTGGATTTCGAGGACGAGACCGTCGAGGCCGTCTTCTCCGAGCACTTCCTGGAGCACCTGGCGCTCGACGACGCACTCCGCTTCCTGGCCGAGGTACACCGGGTGCTGGCGGAGGGAGCGTGGCTGCGCCTCTCGACGCCCAACCTCGACTGGGTCTGGTACACCCACTACCGTCTGGAGGGGACGGCCGGAGAGAAGCGCGCCGCGGCCTTTGCCATCAACCGGGCTTTCCGGGGCTGGCGCCATCAATTCGTCTGGAACCGCGAGATGCTGAAGGAGGCGCTCGCGGCCTGCGGCTTCGAGGCGATCCGCTGGTGCCGCCGGGGGGAGAGCGACCTGCCCCTTTTCCGGGATCTGGAGCGGCACGATACTTATGAGGACGTCGAGGATCTTCCCCACATCCTGATCGCCGAGGCCCGGAAGGGTCCGGCCCGTCCGGAGCGCCTGCGGGAGCTGCGAGACGCAGTCCAGAGGGAGTGGCTGGCCCACCTGGACGATTAGGTCAGAGCCTATACCCTCGCGCCAGCGCCCGGGACGCCTCCCCCTGCTGCCGCTGCCCGTCCT
>CAXTNS010000385.1:0-3710 GCA_964245465.1 uncultured Thermoanaerobaculia bacterium | reverse complement strand
CCTCGACCGTGCGAGCCATCTCGTGGCGGGCGGCCCAGACGACCTCGCAGACGCGGTAGGGGAGATTGAGATGGAGGGGCTCGTCCCAGCCGGGGCGCTCAGTGGCGAGGCGCGCCAGGGCGGGTGCGTCCGATCCGTGCTCGGCCCAGTCCGCGCCGAGGCGGACGGGCTCGGTCCAGCCGTGGAGATGGAGGCCGGCGGTGGGGGAGGGGCGCTCGTCGAGACCGGCCACCAGGGCGGCCTGATCGATGGCGTCCTCGCCCATCTTCCGGTAGGTCGTCCACTTGCCGCCGGTGATGGTGACCAGTCCTGAGTGCGAGACGAGGAGCGTGTGGTCGCGCGAGAGGGCGGCCGTCTTCGCCGCGGCCCGGCCGCCGCGCACCAGCGGACGCAGACCGGCGAAGCAGGAGAGCACGTCCTCGGGCTGCGGATCGTCGGTGAGATAGCGGGCGGCGTGCTGGAGGAGGAACTCGATCTCCTCCGGCAGGGGGCGCGGCTCCAGGGACCGCTCCGCGACTGCGATGGGGGTGTCGGTGGTGCCCACCACCACCCGGTCGAGCCAGGGCACGGCGAAGAGCACGCGGCCGTCGTCCGTGTGGGGCACGAGGATGGCGCTCGCGCCCGGCTGGAACCGGCGGTCGAGCACCAGGTGGATCCCCTGGCTCGGGACCAGGAGCGCCGGGCTCTCCGGGTCGTCCATGCGGCGCAGGTCGTCCGAGAAGACGCCCGTGGCGTGCACCACCACCCGGGCCCGCAGCTCGGTTTCGACACCGGTTTCCTGGTCGCGCACGAGGGCGCCGCGCACCAGGCTTTCCTCCTTGCGCAGCCCCACGGCGCGGACGTAGTTCACGGCCACGCCGCCCAAGTCCACGAGGGTGCGCGCGAGGGTCACGGCGAGCCGGGCGTCGTCGAACTGAGCGTCCTGGTAGATGACGGCGCCCCGCAGCTCCCTGGGCTCCAGCGTGGGGATGCGGTCCAGCGTCTCCTCCCGCGAGAGCAGACGGGAGGGCTCCAGGTTCATGCGGCCGGCGAGCAGGTCGTAGAGCTTGAGCCCGGCGCCGTAGAAAGGCGCCTCCCACCAGTCGTAGCGCGGCACCAGGAAGTCGAGGTTGTGAACCAGGTGAGGGGCGTTGCGCAGCAGGCGTCCGCGCTCGCGCAGGGCTTCGAGCACCAGCGAGACGTTCCCCTTCTGGAGATAACGTACGCCGCCATGGATCAGCTTGGTGCTGCGGCTGGAGGTCCCCTTGGCGAAATCGCTCCCTTCGATCAGCGCCGTGCGATAGCCGCGGGCCGCGGCCTCCACGGCGGTGCCCAGGCCGGTCGCGCCACCGCCTACCACGAGGACGTCCCAGACCTCCTCGGGATCGAGGAGGCGGGTGAGCATGTCCTCGCGGTTCACTCTGCCTCTTCCCAGGCCCTGGCCCGTTCCACGGCCCGGCTCCAGCGCTGGCGCAGCTCCGCCGAGCGGCCGGGGTCCAGCGCCGGCTCGAAAGTCCGCTCGACCTGCCAGCGGGAGGAGATCTCGTCCGTACCCTTCCAGACCCCCGTGGCGAGGCCGGCCAGATAGGCGGCGCCGAGGGCGGTGGTCTCCTGCACCCGGGGCCTGACGACCGGCACGCCCGCGAGATCGGCCTGGAGCTGCATCAGGAGATCGTTGGCCGTGGCGCCGCCGTCCACCCGCAGCTCCGCGACGGGCACGCCGGAGTCCCCCTCCATGGCCGAGAGCACGTCCACCACCTGGAAGGCGATCCCCTCCAGGGCCGCCCGGGCGATGTGGGCGGCGGTCGTGCCGCGGGTGATCCCGACCAGGGCGCCGCGGGCGTAGGCATCCCAGTGAGGCGCGCCCAGGCCCGTGAAGGCGGGCACCAGGACGACGCCCCCCGAGTCCGGCACGCTCGCCGCCAGCGCTTCGATCTCGGAAGAGGAGCGGATGAGCCCCAGGCCGTCCCGCAGCCACTGCACCACGGCGCCGGCCACGAACACGCTCCCTTCCAGGGCGTAGTCCGTGCGTCCGCCGATCCGCCACGCGGGAGTCGTGAGCAACTCGTGGCGGGAGTGCACGGGCCGGTCCCCCGTGTTCATCAGTAGGAAACAGCCCGTGCCGTAGGTGTTCTTCACCATGCCGGGTGCGAGGCACGCCTGTCCGAAGAGCGCGGCCTGCTGGTCGCCCGCCACCCCGGCAATGGGCATGGGGGAGCCAAAGAGATGGGGGAGGGTCTCGCCATGGACCTCGCACGAGGAACGGATCTCAGGCAGGACCGCCCGGGGGATATGAAGCGCCGCGAGCAGCTCCTCGCTCCAGTCGCCCGCGTCGAGATCGTAGAGGAGCGTCCGCGAGGCGTTGGTGACGTCCGTGACATGGAGGCCGCCCGTCAGATTCCAGATCAGCCAGGAATCGATCGTGCCGAAGGCCAGCCGTCCGGATTCCGCCGCTTCCCGGGCGCCAGGGAAGTGGTCGAGCATCCACGCCAGCTTGGTGCCGGAGAAGTAGGGGTCGAGCACCAGGCCCGTCCGCTCGCGGAAGAGCGGTTCCAGCCCTTGGCGCTTCAGCCGTTCGCAGTCGTCCGCCGTGCGCCGGTCCTGCCAGACGATGGCGTTGCCAATCGGCTTGCCGGTCGCGCGATCCCAGACGACGGTCGTCTCCCGCTGGTTGGTGATCCCCAGGGCGGAGACGTCCGAGGCGGCGAGCCCCGCCCGCGCCAGCGCTTCCCGGGCCACGGCGAGCTGCGATTCCCAGATCTCCAGCGGGTCGTGCTCCACCCACCCGGGCTGCGGGAAGATCTGCTGAAACTCGCGCTGGGCCATGGCGACCACGGAGCCGGACTCGTCGAAGACGATGGCGCGCGAGCTGGTGGTCCCCTGGTCGAGGGCGAGGACGTGAGGCATGGCGGGAAGAGTAGCAGTACCATACGCGTCCGAGTCAGGGAGAGACCCAAGCCATGCATGAGATCCAAGCCCGCAGGAAAGTCGAATACGTCGACACCGACATGAGCGGCATCGTCCACTTCTCACGCTTCCTCATCTTCATGGAGAACACCGAGCACGCCTTCCTGGACGCCATCGGGGTCGGCGTCGAGTGGCGGGAGGAGGACGGCCGCCTACTCTCGTGGCCACGGGTCGCCGTCGCCTGCGAGTACCTCTCGCCGGCCCGTTTCGGCGACGAGCTGGAGATCCACTTGAAAGTCCTGAGGAAAGGGACGAAGTCGATGACCTACCTCTTCCTCGTCACCCGCGACGGGCTCCTCCTCGCCCGTGGCAAGACGACCTGCGCCTGCTGTGTGATCAACGATCCGGAAGGGGTGAAGTCGGTGCCGATTCCGAGCTGGGTGGCGGAGCGGATCGAGGAGTCGGAGGGTGGAGGAGATTTGGCAGCAGACTAGAAGAAACAAGCCCAGCCCGCTTAGTTCTCCGTGGGCGATGCCAAATGGTGAAACTTAACTCGAATGAAATCGAGCCGGGCTACTTACTGCAGATTGCATAGTTTTCCTCATCCCTGCGAACTCGTTCGCGGTCCCTTTCACGGAACTCCCCACTGAGCCCGCCGCCCCGCCTTCCGGGCTCTCAGCTCTTCTTCGCGCGTGAGAAGAAGTCCGCCATCGAGCCGGACGCGCTGTTCGCCTACTCCTCGACGCGGTTGCGGTCACGGTCCCGCCGTTCTCCACGCTCCCCGCGGAAGAAGTCACCGTCCCGGCCGCCCCGCCGCTCGTCGC
>CAXTNS010000384.1:4759-6715 GCA_964245465.1 uncultured Thermoanaerobaculia bacterium | reverse complement strand
CATTTATGCCAAGGAGTACCTGCGGTCGATCAAACTCTGGAGCAAGGTCATCGACAAGGTCGTTCCCACGGAGAACGTCCGCGCGGCGCTGGCCGCCGTGGAATCCGGGAACGTGGACGCGGGGATCGTCTACAAGACCGACGCGCAGATCTCCAGGAAAGTGAAAATCGCCTTCGAGGTTGCGGCGGCGGACGGGCCGAAGATCTCATATCCTCTCGCCGTCATGGCTGAGTCCAAACAGCAGGAGGCAGCTCGGAAGCTCCTGGCCTATCTGGAATCGTCCGCCGCACTGGACGTCTTCCGGCGGTACGGATTCCTGATCGCTTCTCCGTAGGAAAGGGGACGGGTGCACGAGGGCGAGGCCTGGATCGTCGCGTTCACCGCCGGAGTGGCGGCACTCTCGACGCTCCTGATCCTGCCGTTCGGCGTCCTGACGGCCTGGTTCATGGCCCGCCGTCGGTTCCGGGGCAAGCCCATCGTGGAGACGCTGCTGAACCTCCCTCTGGTCATGCCGCCGGTGGCCACCGGCCTGATCCTGCTCAAGCTGCTGGGACGCCGCGGACCGGTCGGCGGTTTCCTTCAAGACACGTTCGGGCTGGACGTCGTCTTCACGTGGCGGGGGGTGGTCGTGGCCATGGCCGTGATGTCGTTCCCGTTCCTCGTGCGCACGGCCCGGGTGGGATTCGAGCGGGTCGATCCGCTGCTCGAAAAGAGTGCCCGCACGCTGGGCGCGGGGGCGTGGCGGACATTTTTCCGGGTGACGCTGCCGCTCGCGAGCGGCGGGCTCGCGGGGGGGGACCGGGTGGCCGTTTCCCCGGCCCGGGGGGGGGTGGGGGCCCCCAGCCAGGTGGCGGGCAACATCCCGGGCCGCACCACCACGCTCTCGGTCGCGATTTACAACCTCGTTCAACTCGGCAAGGACGGCGCCGCCTTCCGGCTCCTTGCCTGGTCCGTGGCGCTCGCTTTCGTGGCGGTGTGGATCAGCGAGGCCTTTCTGCGGCGCATGGAGTCCCTGGGGCCGAGACGGGCCGGGTAGGGAGCCGCACCCTCTTTGGAAATCAGGCCGCCAAGGACGGCAAGGACCTCAAGGACGGGCAACGCGTCTTTCCTCGCGCGTCCCTGTTGTCCTTGTTGGCCTTGTCGTCCTTGACCCATCACTTGAGCCCGCCGTTGGGATCGATCCCGCTCCCCTGATACGGGCCGCCGGTGCCCGGCGGGGGCGGCTGGACGGTGGCCGAAGGGTCGCCGGGAGCGGCCGGCACGCTCTTCTCCCACTGACGGCGCGGCGTGGGATGTGGCACGAGGCCGAGGCCCTCCAGCCAGGACCAGGCCCGGGCCATCCAGACAGAGGGAACCGCCGTATCCCAAAGCCCGGCAGCCTGCGACGGCGCCGGAAGCGCCAGAAAGAACGCCGCCAACAGGCCGACCGCAAAGCTGCGTCGAATTCGCTGAGACATCTGGACCTCCTTTAATCAACGGAGCGCGCCGAGACCGTCATGGCCCGACCGCCCGCGAATGCATCTCCTGGGAAACCGGTGTAGGAAATCACCCAACCCGGGGCGAATCCCCCTTCCGGATCGTGCTTTTGTCCGCCGTGCGATGAAGCTCCTGGAAGTGTACTGCGGAGGGGGGAGGTTGGGACCTTCGCACCCGGATCCGGGAACCACAATTTTGATTTACATTGTACTCAATTTCTGTCCAGATCCAGATCCACGAGGGCCGCCGCGACCTCGCGTAGGAGATCGCCGTCCCCTTCCTCCACCCCGAGATCAGACATCTCGGCCGTCACGTCGCGCACGAGACCGCTCAGGAGGTCGTCCGCGGGGTAGGCCAGGAGGGGCGGCGCGGCCTGGAAAGGACGGACCCCGGATTCGACCGTCTCCCGCAGGAAATCGGCATAGCCGCGCGCCGAGCCCGCGAGCGCGCCGAAATCGACATGCGCGGTAAGGTCGCTCG
>CAXTNS010000384.1:2506-4749 GCA_964245465.1 uncultured Thermoanaerobaculia bacterium | reverse complement strand
ATGTGCCGGCGGGCGTTCTCCCCCATGCGGCGGCGCAGGGGCTCGTCCCGGGCCAGGCGGCGGAGGTAGGCCAGGAGCAGGTCCTCCTCCGTGTCGTCCAGGTCCACCTTGGCGCAACAGTCGTCCGGGATCTCGGCGAACGAGCCGGTGTCGTTCACGATCAGCGGCTTGCCCATGCCCAGCAGGCGGATCACCGTGCCCGAGGTCTCGCCGGCCGTGGGGTGGCGCAGGTTCACGGCCACGTCGCAGGCCTGCATATAGAGCAGAAAGCGGTCGAGCTCCAGACGGCCGGTGACGGTGACGCCCTCGCGCATTTCGGGCTTGAAGACCCGCTCGAAATCGAAGTGCGGAGAGACCTCGCCCACGATCAAGAGGCGTGCATTCGGCACTTCCTTGCGTAGCCGGGCGAAGGCGGAGAGGAGCACTCCGGGCCGCTTGGATCCCGTCAGGAATCCGAACGTGGCCACGGCGAAGTCGCCCGGCGCGACCCCCACCGCCGCCCGGGCCTCCTCGAACGAGGTCCCCGGCAGGTCACCGAGACTCAAATGGTGGGGCACCACGGCCATGCGGGTGAGGGGCCGGCTCGCCAGCACCCGGTCGCGCGTGAAGCGGTTGTGCACGATCACGCCGAGGCTCGAATCAACCGCCCGTTCGAACAGGGGACAGCTCCACGGATCGAGCGGCACGCCGGTCGCCAGGCACCGCCGGGCCATGGCCTCTCCCGTCTGCCCGTAGGCATAGCGCATCTCGCGCACGTACCCCTCGGCGTCCCCCGCGTAGAGAGTCAGGTCGCGCACCAGGTGATGGATCACATATTCATGCAGCACCAGGACGCCGGGGCGCTCCAGAAGGCTTCGATAGATCGCCGAGTGGTAGTCCCGGTTGTTGCCGAGCTGATAGACCACCGTGTCGAACCGTCCCCGCGCGAGCAGGTCCGGGAGAGCCTTGTGGCCGTGGACGGGAAAACGCCTGGCCAGGGCCGGACCGGGACGAGCCCCCTCGTCCACGATCAGCTCGATCTCACACTGCTCAGCCAGATGGGGCAGCAGCTCCGCGCTGTAGTCGGCGATCCCCGACTTCACGGGCGGCAGGGGGCTGAACCATGCGATCCGCATGCGTCCCGTTTTACTCTTCCATCTGCCAGAAATCCGGATAGCTCGTGACGAAGCCCGCCGCGTTCACCGGCAGCTCCCGGACGAACCGGCCGCCCGCGCTCTCGTAGCGATAGACGTGAGAATCGATCCGCCGATAAACCTGATCCAAAGGTTCGAGCTGGAAGCTCGGGAAGCGCAGCCACGCCGCCCGCACCGGCGCCTCCTCCCCCACGGCCAGGCTCAGCCGGCGAATGGGCAGCAGGTTCGTCGACGGGCTGAAATTGAGATCGAGATCCGTGCAGCCCTCGACCTCGGGACACCGCGTGCCGTTGAGCCACCACAGACCCTCGGGGTCCACGGAGCATTCAACGGCGATCGTCTCACCGCCCACCCAACCGGTCACGATTCCGCCCTTCGTCCGCCATCGCGGATCGCAGATGATCCGATAGTCAAGACTGCACGGTTGTCCTTCGTGCAGGAAGACGGCGGTCCCTTCCAGAAGCCAGGAGGCTTCCTGCTCCACCAGCCGGGCGGATTCATGGCCGGGCTTATCCAATCGGCGCCAGAGGATGATCGAATCTCCGTTCATGATTTTTTGTCCGCCAGGCGCGCCAGAGCGGCCTCCAGCTCGGGCCGCAGCTCACCCGGCGCGGCCACGCAGAAACCCAGGTCGCGCAGCAATCCATCCTCCAGGCCGTAGATCCAGGCGTGGACGTCGAGTGGCTGGCCGCGCCTCCATGCGTCCTGAACGACGGTCGTCTCGCAGACGTGGACCGCCTGTTCCAGAACGTTCAGCTCGCAGAGCCGGTTGACGCGCGCCTCCGAATCCCGGACAGCATCGACGAGGGCCTGGTGCTTGGTGCAGACGTCCTGCACGTGCCGCAGCCAGTTCTCGATCAATCCGAGCTTCGCGTCCTCCAGGGCCGCCCGCACGCCGCCGCACCCATAGTGGCCGCAGACGATCACGTGCCGCACCCGCAGCACGTCGATGGCGAACTGAATCACTGAAAGGCAGTTGAGATCCGTGTGGACGACCACGTTCGCCACGTTGCGGTGGACGAAGATCTCGCCCGGGAGCACGTCGACGATCTCGTTGGCGGGCACGCGGCTGTCGGAGAAGCCGCTCCACTGGTACTGCGGCGCCTGCTG
>CAXTNS010000384.1:896-2496 GCA_964245465.1 uncultured Thermoanaerobaculia bacterium | reverse complement strand
GCCTTGATGTCCGCCGTCGGATCGCCCTGCACCAGCAGGAGGTCGGCCCGCAGGCCCGGCGCGATCCGGCCGCGGTCCGCCAGACCGAACGCCGCCGCGGCGGCCGAGGTGGCCCCGGTCAGCGCGTCGATGGGCGTGAGGCCCGCCTCGACCAGCAGCTCGATGTCGCGGTGGATGCTGATGCCGTGGGTCGCCACGTCCGTACCGGCGAGGATCGGCACCCCGGCCTCATGGAGCGTGCGGACGTTGTCCTTGGCGTACTGCACGTTCTGCGCGGTGATGTTGCTGGGGATCGGCGGCGTGAGCAGGTATCCGATCTCCTCCTGCGTCATCCAGGGCCCGAGGTCCGGGTCCGCCACCAGGGACTCTCCACCTTCGGTGGTGATGAACGACTCTTCCGCGTTCAGGGTGCCCACCACGAAAATCCCTTTCTGCACCGCCAGTTGAACGAAGCCGGGCTCCACGGGCTCGTCGAGGAAGATGTGGACCAGGCCGTCAATGCCGTCGAACAGGAGGTCGTAGGCGTGGCTCTGCTCCGTAACGTGCGCCACGGCGAGAATGTCACGCCGGTGGGAGGCCCGGGTCAGGGCTCGCACCGTCGGGCGGCTGAGCACCGGGAGCTCGAAGTCGAACCAGGGATTCTCGTCCTCCAGCATGATCTTGAGGTGGTGCGAGCCCTCCTTGACGCGCTTCTCCACGAAGTCGTCCGCTTCCTCCGGAGTGCTCAGGGTCGGCTTTTCGACGATGTCCGGCGTGAAGAAGTACGGATAACCCTCGGGCAGAGTGGCGGGGCTGATGGCGCTGAAGATATCGGCTCGGTCGAACGCCTCGCCCTTCTCCTGCTCCTTTGTCATCTTCTTGACGAACTTGGGCGAGCTCCACATGTCCATCTCGGTCGTGACGCCGAACTGGGCCGCCCGCTCCAGCTCCTGCCGGGTCCAGGCATGGGCGTGGGAGTCGATGATGCCGGGCATCAGGGTCGAGCCCGCGCCATTGATTACAGGAATACCCTGGGGAGGGATCACATTCCGCCCCACGGCCGCGATCCGGCCGTTGAGCACCACGACCGTAGCGGCCGGGATCACCCGCGAGCCGTCGAACACCCGGGCGTTCACGATCGCGAACGAGTTGGCGAACGAATCAGGATGGGAAGGATGGGCCGCCGAAGCCGCTCCAGCCGAGCCAAGAGACACGGCGAGCACAGCCGCCGCAAAGCGCAATGTCCATCGCATGGGAATGTCCTTTCAAGTTGAGTCCAACAAAGCCTTCAGCGATGTAGACGTTCGCCCGGGGGCGATCCCCTCAGCCACCCTTGGAACAGGCTAGATTTATAAGACAGAATGTTCTAAAATAAATCCGCCCTGGGGAGGGAGAAACGTCGGTGCAGGCGGGAAACCGCTCCCGCCCTGCCAGTGGCCTGTCCACTCATGCAGTCACAGGAAAGAGAAAGGAAGCTCCCTCATGAAGAACAAGATCCTGAGCGCCCTCGTCCTCGCCACGGCCCTGGCGGCCAGCGCGTCCGCAAAACCCGCGGACCCCCCCCAGCTCTACCGTCTCGACGAGACGCCCCTGGCACCGGCGAAAGGCCAGTTGGCGATTC
>CAXTNS010000384.1:0-886 GCA_964245465.1 uncultured Thermoanaerobaculia bacterium | reverse complement strand
CTATGAGCCGGACTGGAAGAGCTGGAGCGGCGAGCTGCGCCATCCCGGAACCGCCGATCCCATGGGCTACGTGCTCCTCGTCTACCACGGCGACTTCGTCACCGGCCTCCTCAACACCGACATGGGGCGCTTCCGGATCGCCGCTCCTCTCGACCGTGGCCAGCGGCTCGTGCGGGTGCAGGACGGCGCGGTCTCCGTCTGTCCCGTGGACGGCGGCTCTCACGCGGGACCGGAGCTCCCCCGGCACTCCTGGCGCCCGCGGCAATCCGCCCCCAAGTCTTCCAGCCCGATCGTGTTCGACGAGCTCGTCGCCACGCGGATCGACGTCCTGGCCCTCTACACCAAGGACTTCTTCGCGTTCCCACTGTCGGAGGTGAGCATGATGACCTTCGTCCGGGATTCGATCTCCCTCGGCAACGACATCTTCGCCAACACCGGCGTCAACGCGGTTTACAACCTCCTCCAGACCCTCGCCATCCTCGATCCCACGCAGAAGCCGCCGGCGACCGGCCTCGTCGACGCCCTCAACTGGATGAACACCCAGTCCGGCGTCATGGGCTCGGAGCTCAACACACTGCGGACCGCCTTCGGTGCCGACATCGTGACCCTTTACATTCCCTACCTCTGGACGGCGACCACCGCCTGCGGCATCGCCAACCTGCCCAACGCGGCCGGCGGCTTCAACCCGGGTCCCGGCACTTTCGGTGACAAGGCGTTCATCGCCAACCGTTACGACTGCGGGTACAACGACTACACCCTCGCCCACGAGATCGGCCACAACTACGGCATGCGCCACAACAACACCAGCGATTTGGGCGCCAAGTACTCCTTTGGAAAGGGTTATGAATTCCCGCCGGCCAACCCGACGAACGCCACGGTGATGGGA
>CAXTNS010000383.1:0-6731 GCA_964245465.1 uncultured Thermoanaerobaculia bacterium | reverse complement strand
GTGGACACGGCCGGCCAGGCCCAGGTCCCGCCGCCCCGGCCGCCGGAAAACTGTTGAGCCCTTTCCCTGGGAGCGACGGCGCTCCCAGGGATCTCCCCCTGAAAGGAATGGCCATGCTCGAACCGGTCGAGGACAGCCTCACCCTGCCTTGTGGCGTGGACGCCACCACGGGTACCTATTTCCACCCGGCCGTCCCCCTGGCGGCGCTGGCCGGGGGTGGACCGGACCGCCGGGAGGCCGCCGAGGCCAAGGAGTGGCTGCGGCGCTCCAAGGGCGGCCGCCTGGGACCGCGGGCGGGCGTCGATCCCACCGATCTCTCGTCCGCGGGATGGGGCGTGGTCTTCCCCCGCGAGACCTCCCCGGCCGTGCGCGAGGCCCTGGCTCCCCTGCTGACCCACCGCCGGCAGCAGGCCGCGGCGCGGCGGGAGACCTGGTACCGGGAGTTGTCGGGAGAGAAGGGATACCAGCCCGGCGACACCAAGGCGAGCTTCCTGGAACGCTACGGAGCCAGCGGCGCCGGACCTGCCAATCCGCGGGAGCTGCCCTACTTCCTGCTGCTGGTGGGCGGGCCGGAGGAGATCCCGTTCGAATTCCAGCACCAGCTCGACGTGCAGTACGCCGTGGGCCGCGTGGCCTTCGACACGCCTGAGGAATACGCCTGTTACGCCGCGAGCGTGGTGGCGGCCGAGACCGCAACGGCCTCCGGGGTGCCCGGTCCGCGCCGGGCCGTGCTCTTCGGGGCTCACAATCCGGACGACCTCGCCACGGACCGCATGTCGGAATACCTCGTGCGCCTCTTGGCGGACGCGTTGTCCGATTATGGGGTGGAGACGGTGATCGAAGGCGCCACCAAGGAGCGCCTCGCCCGTCTCCTGGGCGGGGAGGAGACCCCGTCGCTCCTCTTCACGGCCACCCACGGCATGGGCTTCCCCGCTGGCCATCCGCGCCAGCGCGAGTGCCAGGGCGCTCTGCTCTGTCAGGACTGGCCCGGACCCGTGGCCTGGAAGGGGCCGGTTCCGGAGGAACACTACTTCCACGCAGACGACGTGGCCAGCGACGCTCGGCCCGCCGGGCTCATCTCGTTCCATTTCGCCTGCCACAGCGCGGGCTCCCTGGAACCGGCCGGCTTCCTGGCGCGCCTCCCCCAGCGGCTCCTCGGCCATCCCAACGGCGGCGCCCTGGCCGTGGTGGGCCACGTGGAGCGCACCTGGGGTCACTCCTTCCTCTGGAAAGGGCCACAGACGGAGGTCTTCGAGGACGTCCTGGGCTTGGTGCTCGACGGCTGGCCCGTGGGCGCGGCGCTCGACGCCTTCGGCCAGCGCTACGCCACTCTCGCTTCCGAGTTGGTCGAGGAGCAGCGGCTCGCCTCGCTCGGCAAGCGCACGGACCCCGCCCGAACGGCCCGGCTCTGGACGGCGGTGCAGGACGCCCGCAACTACCTGCTGCTCGGCGATCCCGCAGTGCGCTTGGCGGTCCCCGCCTGAAGGGAATTCATCATGCGTCCCGCCGATCCCCTGCTGCACGCGGATCTGGAGATCCGCATCCTGCCTCGGGACGGGGATGGACATCCCGTCGAGATCACCTTCAGCGGTGAACAGGAGCTCCCCCCCGGCCGGCTGGCGGACAGCCTGCTGCCCTGGGTGTCCGGGGCCTTTCCGGAAGAGGACGGTGACCGCCTGTTCGCGGCCTTGTTCGGCGATCCCCGGCTGCGGGACGCGTGGGCGCGGGCCAAGGGGCAGAGCCGGGCGCGGCGCGTGCGGCTGCGCATCGATCCCGCCGCGCCGGAGCTGCATGCTCTGCCCTGGGAGCTGCTGCGCGAAGCCGTCCCAGGGGAGCCGTCCCGGTTCCTGGCCGCGGACCCGGACACACCGTTCTCCCGCTACCTGGCCGGCGCCTGGCGGCCGGGCGAGCCCGTGCTGGCACGGCCCGTGCGCCTGCTCGCCGCCGTGGCCGCTCCGGATGGACTGGAGGAGTACGGCCTCGACCCGCTCGACTCCGCGGCCGAGCGGCGCATGCTGGAGGAGGCCCTGGCCGAAAACGAAGGCGAAATCGAGGCCACTTTCCTCGAAGGTCCCGTGACCCTGGCGTCGCTCGAAGCGGCCCTGAGGGACGGCGGCCCCCATCTCCTTCACCTCGTGGCCCACGGCTTCTTCGATCCGGAAACGGGGAGAGCCGCCGTCTACCTCTCGGACTCTCAAGGTCAGGTGGCCCCGGTCACCGAGGCGGAATTGGCCGCCCTGGTGGCCCGCCGGGGAGGCGGCCTGAGGCTCGTCTTCCTGGCCTGTTGCCAGAGCGCCACGCGTAGCTCGGCGGACGCCTTCCGCGGCCTCGGCCCCGCGCTGGTGGCGGCCGGGGTACCCGCCGTGGTGGCCATGCAGGAGCCGGTCGCCATCGAGACCGCGCGCGCTTTTGCCGGCACCTTCTACGGCCGGCTGGCCCGCCACGGCTTTGCGGACCTGGCCGCCAACGAGGCCCGTTCGGCCCTGCTCGCCGCCGGCCTGCCGGGCGCCGCCGTACCGGTGGCCTTTCTGCGCCTTCGGAACGGCCGCCTGCTGGGCTTCCGCGGCCAGATCCTGGGGCGCCGGTCGGCCGGCTTCTGGACCACGCTGATCGAGAACATCGCGGACGGCGAGTGCACGCCCATCCTCGGCCCCGGAGTCACGCGGCGCCTCCTGCCTTCGCCCGCCGAGCTCGCCCGTTCGCTCGCCGCCAAGTATGGCTACCCATTCCCGGACGAGGACAACCTTCCCAGGGTTGCCCAGTTCGTGGGCACGCTCGACCCTCTGCGGCTACGCAAGGAGGTCCTGCGCCTGCTGGCGGGCGGTTTCCGGCGCTGGCACGGCCTGCCGGTGGACTCCCGTTCGAGCATGGATCTGAACAGAGTCCTGCGGGACGCCGGCTGGTCCGGGCTCGTCCGCACCTCGGGGGAGACCGTGATCCACCACCAGCTCGCGGATCTGGGGCTGCCTCTCTATCTCACCACCAACTTCGACAGCTTCATGACGCTGGCTCTGGAAGCCGGGGGCAAGCGCCCCCGCCGCGAGGCCCTGCCCTGGCGTGAGGCCGCCCACCTGGAGGAGCCTCACCGCGAGCTCGACCCGCCGCCTACTCCGGACGAGCCGGTCGTGCTCCACCTCTTCGGCACGGACGAGGACCCGCTCTCCATGGTGATCTCCGAGGACGACCACCTGGACTACCTCTCCCGCCTCTCACGGCACCACGAGTACGTCCTTCCCACGGGCGTGAGCGCCGCCCTGGCGCGGACCACCCTGCTCTTCCTCGGCTACCACCTTCACGAGCTGGACCTCAAGGTGCTGCTGCGCGGCCTCCTCTCCCACCTCGACTCCACCCAGTGGCGGCGCCTCCACGTGGCCGTGCAGGTGGACGCCCGGGCGGACGAGAAGGGGGTTTCCGAGGAGGTCCAGCGCTACCTGGAAGCCTACTTCGGCGACTCTCAGATCGATGTCTACTGGGGGAGCACTCAGCAGTTCGTGGCCGATCTTCACAGTCATTGGCGGGAGCGGGGATCGTGACGGGAACCAATCCTTACGTGGGACCGCGGGCTTTCGAGGAGGCGGACCGCCACCGCTTCTTCGGCCGCGAGCGCGAGATCCGCCAGCTCCTGGCCCTGGCCGTGGCCCGTCGGGTCGTCCTCCTCTACGCTCCCTCGGGCGCGGGTAAGACCTCGCTCCTCCAGGCCGGCCTCCTCCCCCGCCTGCGCGAGTTGCGTAAGGTCACCGTCTGGCCCCTCACCCGCATGGGCGGCGCCGCGCCGGGGACGGAAGGCGGACCCAACGCCTACACGTCGAGCCTCTTGGGAGACCTGCTGGGAACGCCTTCCGAGGGAGATCTCGGCCAGGGCCTCGGACTTCTCCTCTCCAGGGAAACCGAAGGGGAGCGCGACCGCCCGCACTTCCTGGTGATCGATCAATTCGAAGAGCTGTTCACCGCTCATGCGGACCGCTGGGCCGAGCGCACCCCTTTTCTGCGCGAGCTCGGAGCGGCCCTGGCCGCGTGGCCGCAGATCACCCTCCTCCTCGCCATGCGGGAGGACTTCATCGGCCAGCTCGACCCCCACCGCGGCCTGCTGCCGGATCACCTGCGCACCCGCTTCCGCCTGGAGCTGCTGGACGCCGAAGCGGCCCGCCAAGCAGCGGTAGAGCCGGCCCGCGCCGAGGGCGTAACCTTCTGCGACGAAGACGCCGCGCGGCTGGTAGATGAGTTGCGCGCCCTGCGCGTCCAGGCCGCCGACGGCACCGTCTGCGACGGGCTCGGGCCGTTCGTCGATCCCGTCCACCTGCAGGTGGTCTGCCGCCGTCTCTGGGAACGCCGGGCTCCGGGCACCGATCTAGGCATGGAAGACCTCGCGGCCGAAGGGGGTGTGGGCCAGGCCCTGGCCCGTTACTGGGCCGAGCAGGTGGCCGCCGCCGCCCGCGCCGGAGCCGAGCCCGAGCGCACCGTCCGCGACTGGGTGGAACGCCACCTGATCACCCCTCAGGGCTTGCGGGGACAGGCGCTGCGCGAGCCCGGCAGCACCCAGGGTCTCTCCAACACCGTCCTCCAGGCTTTGGTGTCCGCCCACCTGGTGCGCGCTGAGGAGAGGCGGGGGGCCGTGTGGTTCGAGCTGGCCCACGACCGGCTGCTCGACCCCGTGCAGGCGGACAACGCCGCCTGGCGGGACGCCCACCTCTCCACGCTGGAGCGCCAAGCCGCCCTCTGGGAATGCGAGGGCCGGCCCCCGGGGCTGCTGCTGTCAGGCCTTGCTCTGGCAGAGGGTGAGCGCTGGGCCGCCCAGCGGAAGGATCTGGCCTCGGCGGAGCGCGACTTCCTCACCGCCTGCCGGAGAGAACGGCGGCGCACCCGGCAGGTGCGCGCCTGGGCCGTGCTCGCCACCCTGTTCCTCCTGGTGGCCGCGGCGGCCCTGCTCCAGGCGCGGGCGGACCGCAACCGCGCTCTCCTCCGCGGCCTCGCCGCCCAGGCCCTAGCCGAGGCCCCCAACCGGCTGGATCGCGCTCTGCTTCTGGCCCTCGAAGCCGACCGCCGAGGCGACCCCGAATCGCGCCCGCTGCTCGCCCGCGTCCTTGAATCGAGCCCGCGGCTGGAGGCCGTCCTCCACGGCCACGACGGAGATGTCCTGGACCTCGCCTGGAGTCCGGACGGACGCCTCCTCGCTTCGGCTGGCCAGGACGGCACCGTGCGCCTTTGGGATGTCGCGACCCATCGTCCTGCGGGGCCGCCGGCCCACCACCAGGGTGCTGCCTGGAGCGTGGACTGGAGCCCGGACGGCCGCCTCCTCGCCTCCACGGGAGACGACGGCGCCGTCCTGCTCCGGGACCTCCGCAGCCTCTCCCGCCGGCTCGAGGCCCCCGAGGCCTCCGCTCTCTATGCCATCCGCTTCAGCCCGGACGGCCACACCCTCGCCGCCATCACCTACGACGCGGTCCTGCGCTGGGACGTGGCCAGCGGGCGTCTGCTCGGCCCGCCTCTTACCGGCCCCTCGGACTGGCTGACGTCCCTCGCCTGGAGCCCGGACGGCCGGACGATCGCCGCGGGCGGCATGGACCGCTTCCTCTGGCGCTGGGACGCCGCCACCGGCCAGCCGCTCGGCCCGGCCCTCGCCGGTCATGCCGAGGGCATCACCGGCCTCGCCTTCTCGCCGGACGACAGGACTCTCGTCTCCTCCAGCCTCGACGGCACCCTCGTCTTCCGCGATGCCGTCACGGGCGAGCGCCGGGGCCTCCCTCTGAGCGCCCTGGCCGGGGATCTCTGGGGCGTCACCTTCAGCCGCGACGGCCGCCGGCTCGCGGCGGGCGGCGAAGGCCGCGTCCTGCTCTGGGACGCCCCAACGCTGCGGCTGATCGATCCCCCCTTCACCGGCTGCGCGGGCAGCCTGCGGCGCCTGGCCTTCCACCCTCGCAGGCTGTTCCTGGCCTCGGGCAGCGGATCGGAGGTGGCCATGTGGAGCGTCCGCTCCGGCCCTCGGCTGGGCGAGGCCGTCCAGCTCCCACCGGCAGACCTCGCCGCACCGGCCCCCGTTGAAGGACTCCTCGACCGCCTGAAGATCCCCCGCAAGACCGTGTCCGCCGCCGCCGCGAGCCCGGACGGCGCGCTCCTCGCCACGGCGGGACGGGACCGCCGCATCTCCCTCTGGGAGATCCGTACCGGTGCCCTCCTGGCCGGCCCGCTCACCGGCCACCGCTACGAGGTCGCCCGCCTCGCCTTCACGAAAGACGGCAAAACCCTCCTCTCCGTGGACAACCAGGACCACGCGATCCGCTGGGACGTGGACCCCACCTCCTGGCGCCGGCTCGCCCGGCGAATCGCCAACCACTAACCAATCCCTCTCACCTTGGATCAATCCCATTGAACACCGATCCAAGGAGGGAGAATCGATGAAAAAAACCTTTTGGCAAGCGGGAGCCGCCGCCGTAGCGCTCCTGCTGTCGGCGGGCCTCGCCTGGGCTGTCTGCGAGACCTGCCGCTACTCCGACCGCGGAGACCGCATGGAGGGTGTCGACGAAGTGCAGGTCTCCGGTGGCAGCCTCGACGTGCTGGCCCTCCAGTACCGCCAGGGCGAGCCCTTCAAGACCGGCTCCGACCGGCTCTACGTCTACTTCTGGCTCCCCCCGCCCCAGACCCCCGCCATCGAGGTTCAGGAGCCGAAGCTCGGTTACATGATGCACCCCATCCGCAAGCCCTTCCCTGCCGGCCTCCAGTCTTTCTCCTGGCCG
>CAXTNS010000382.1:597-6748 GCA_964245465.1 uncultured Thermoanaerobaculia bacterium | reverse complement strand
TCTGGAACCTGGTGGCGGCCGGATCACGGGTGTTCTTCCAGTCCGGTCCGAACAGCGGTCAGGTCTGGACCAGCGACGGAACGGCGGCGGGGACGCGCCGCGTCCGGAGCTTCTACGAATACGGCCACGATTTCCTCCCGCTGATCACCGAGATCCTCAAGCCCATCGGCGACGGCAAGGTGGTCTTGACGGGAATCCGGGGCACCTCCGTGCCGAACCTCTGGCAGACGGACGGCTCCCTCGCCGGCACCGTCCGGCTCACCGACGCTCCAACCACGGAAAGGCGTTGGGTCCCCCGGGGAGACCAGATCGTCAGGATGGGCAAGCGGCTCGTCTTCGTGGCCGGCTCCAGCCTGTGGTCCAGCGACGGCTCCCTTGCCACCACCCAGCAGCTCCACCGGTGCCCGGGCGGTTGTCCTCAGGTGCTTCCCGATTCACCCTTGCTCCAGGTCGGCAGCCGCATCCTGTTCGCCGCCCGGAACGCCGCCAGCGGTGCCGAGCTGTGGACGAGCGACGGCACCGGACCCGGCACCCGCCTCCTGTCGGACCTTTGCCCCGGCCCCTGCGATTCCCGGCCCAGGGGATTCAGGATGGAGGGCGGTCTTACCTGGTTCCGCGCCGATGTCAGCGGGAGCGAGGGCTCGGCCCGGCTCGTGCGGACGGACGGCACGGCGGCCGGCACCGTGGTCCTCGGCCGCCTGCCAGAAGACACGGTATTCCAGGTCGACCTTACCATCGCCCCTTCAATAAGCGGCGGCAAGGTCTTCTTCGCGGGCTTCGATCTCCAGTACGGGGCCCAGCCCTGGGTGACCGACGGCACGCGGGCCGGCACCCGCCGGGTGACGGCGCTGCCGGGGCAGGGAGGCTCCTCCGATCCCAAGGACTTCACCGCGCTGGGCGACCGCCTCCTCTTCACGGCGGACGACGGCACCGGCACGAGTTTCTGGACGGCGGACGGAGCGGGGGCCTCGCCCGTCCCGGGAACGGCGGGGATTCCAGCTCTCATGAACGTGACCTTGGCCGGAGGGTACGCTTTCTTCACCGCAGGCACCTCCGAGCTCTGGCGGACGGACGGCACCGCGCCCGGCACCCTCCGGCTGGCCTCCTTCCCCGGACAGACCCTGAGCGAGCTCCGCGACTTCGGCGGCCGACTCGTGTTCTTCACCGGTCCCTCCCCAGCCCTCTGGGAGAGCGACGGGACGGCTGCCGGGACCGCTAAAATCGTTGACCTTCCGGCCTGGACGGCCAAGGTGAGCGACGTCGCGGCCGTGAGCTCCGAGCTCTATTTCGCCGCCGAGAACAAGACCCGGGCGCAGGTCTTCAGGAGCGACGGCACCCTCGCCGGCACTCGGCCCATCCTGGACCTGCCGTGTCCCTGCACGGCGCCTGACACCCCTCTGAGCTACGCCCGTGTGGGAGACCTCGTCTACCTCGTCGCCTGGGCCGACGTCACCGGCCCCTCCCTCTGGCGGACCGACGGCACGGCCGGAGGGACCGTCCGCCTGGTGCCCGACCCGGCGAGGGGCGGCGGCCCGTGGAAGATGTACTTCCCGGAATCCCTCTTCGCCTTCGGGGGAGAGCTCTACTTCTTCGCCCACGTGTTCACCGTCGACGAAGGCAGCCGCACCGTGCTCTTCCGTGGCCGGGACGAGAACGCCGTCCTGCTCGCCCCTGTGGGCGGCTTTCCCTACGAGCCATCCGCGCCGGACTACACGCCCGTGGGCAACACACTCTTCTTCCGCGCCTGGGATCCGCAGCACGGCACGGAGCTGTGGCGGACCGACGGCACGCCCCAGGGCACCGCGCTCGTCCGGGACATCCTCCCGGGACCGGCCTCCTCCGACCCCCAGGAGCTGACGGCCGCCGGAGGCCGGCTCTACTTTTCGGCCCGGGACGCCGCCCACGGCCGCGAGATCTGGATGACGGACGGCTCGGCGGCCGGCACACGCCTGGTCCAGGATCTGTTCCCGGGCGGCGTCTCCTCCAACCCTGAGCAGCTCACCCTCGCCGGCAGCCGGCTCTTCTTCACGGCGGACGACGGGGTGGTGGGGCGCGAGCCGTGGCGCCTGATGATCCCCAACCCGTAGGAGACCCACAGTGAAACGTATCCTGGCCTTCGCCCTTCTCCTGTTCCCGGCCTTCGCCGGAGTGGCCGGCGCCCAGACGGCCACGCTCGTGCGGGACATCAATCCCGGCTCCTACGTGCCCATCGAGGGGGTCGAGGCTCCGCGGCAGCTCACGCCCGTGGCCGGAGGGGCCGTGTTCTTCACCCTGAGCCCCGACCCCTACCCCATGGCGGCGCTCTGGTTCACGGATGGCACGGCCGCGGGGACCCGGTTCGTCATGGCGTTCTGCGTGGACGCGAGCTGCTCCCACACTCCCCAGATCGCCGCCACCCTGCCGGGCCTCGCGTTCTTCTACGCGGAGTCCGGCAGCGATCCCTTCACCCATCCACGGCTCTGGCGGACCGACGGCACCCTGGCGGGCACCTTCCCGCTCACGCCCATCCTCTCGGAATTTTCCTATACCAATGGAAAACCCGATTTCGCGGTCGCCGGCAACCGCATCCTCCTGGACCTTTGCGTCTCTCAAGGGGTGCAGGACTGCCGCCTCTGGCGTTCGGACGGCACCGTGGCCGGCACGGCCCCCTTCTCGGAGGCGGCCGGCGGCAATTTCGTCAACGTGGGCGGCCAGATCTACTTCCTGGGAGGGAGGAACAACCAGGAGCAGGGCCTCTGGCGCACGGACGGCACCAACCGGGGAACGCGGCTCGTCAAAGCACTGAATCCCGCGCATTCCTCCTGGAGCCTCACGCTGTCCGGATCGCGCCTGTTCTTCCTGCGCGGCTTCTTCAGCAGCGAGGTGTGGACGAGCGATGGCACGGGACCAGGGACCCGGCTGGTGAAGACCTTCTTCGAGTCCGACCACGAGTTCATCCCCCGGGTGACCACCTACTTGAAGCCGGTGGGCAACGGCAAGGTGGTCTTCACAGGCCTCCGCGACACCAGCCAGCCCAACCTCTGGCTGACCGACGGCACACCCTCCGGAACCGTCCGGCTGACGGACGCCCCTCGCAACGCGGTTCACTGGACGCCGCGGGAGGACCAGATCGCGACGGCCGGCAAGCGCATCGTCTTCATCGCGGGCTCGCGGCTGTGGGCCAGCGGGGGCTCCCCCGCCACCACGAACGTCCTCGGCCGCTGCCCGGAGGGATGTCCGGAAGTGCCCTCAGAGTCGTCCCTGGTGCCGGTGGGGAACCGCCTGCTATTCGCCGGCAAGGACGACGCCCACGGGACCGATCTCTGGGTGAGCGACGGCACGGGACCGGGCACCCGGCTCCTGGCGGACCTCTGCCCCGGCCCCTGCGACTCCAAGCCCGACGCCTTCACCTCCCTGGGCGGACTCCTCTGGCTGCGGGCCACGACCAGGAACGACGACACCCCGCGGCTCGTGCGGACGGACGGCACCGGACCGGGCACCGTGGTGCTCGCCCCCGTGACAGTCCTCTCTCCCGAGCTCGATCTCGCCCTGAGTGGCGGCCGGGTCTTCTTCGCCGGCCTGGACCGCCAGTACGGCTCCCAGCCCTGGGTGACGGACGGCACCCGGGCCGGCACCCACCGGGTGACCTCTCTGCCGGGCCGCGGCGGCTCCTCCGATCCCCAGGAATTCACCGCCTTCGAGGACCGACTCTTCTTCACAGCGGACGACGGGACCGGCACGAGTTTGTGGATGACGGACGGAACAGGGGCTACCCCCATCCCGGGAACGGAGGTATCCCCGGGGACTTCCGTTCCCTCGAACCTGACCGCGGCCGCCGGGATCATCTTCTATCTGGTAGAGACCGATCTGTGGCGGACGGACGGTACGGCCGCTGGCACCTGCCGGCAGATCTCCTTTGGCGATCGACCCGTGAGCGACCTGCGCGAGCTCGGAGGCCGGCTCGTATTCTTCGTCGGCTCCCCTCCGGATCTCTGGACGAGCAACGACACGTTCTCCGGACCGGCAATAATTGTTGACCTCCCGGATGAGATCACCAAGGTGAGCGACGTCGCAGTCCTGGGCCTCGACCTCTACTTCGCGGCCGAGACCGGCACCAGGACGCAGATCTTCCGGAGCGACGGCACCCCCGCCGGCACCCGGGTGATCCTGGAGATGCCCTGTATCCACTGCACGGCGCCTTCCTCGCCCCTGAGCTATGCCCGTGTGGGGAACGACGTCTACTTTACCGCCTACACCAAAGGCCAGGGCTTCAGCGGCCCCGCCCTCTTCCGGACGAACGGAACCGCCGAGGGGACCGTGCGGGTGCTGCCCGCTCCGGACCGCACCGGCGGGCTGCGGGTCTTCTTCCCGGACTACCTCTTCTCCTTCGGCGGCGACCTCTACTTCTTCGCCAACGTGGCGGGCAACGCCACGAACAAGGTGGTCTTCCGGGGCCGTGACGAGGCGAGCGCCGTGCGGCTCTCCTCGTGGGGCAACGAGCCCTTCAAGCCCTTCACGGCGGAGTGGACTCCCGTGGGCAACACGCTCTACTTCCGCGCCTGGGACATCGATCACGGCATGGAGCTGTGGAAGACCGACGGCACGCCCGAGGGGACCGTGGTGGTGAAGGACATCCTGCCGGGGCTGGCCTCCTCCGATCCCCGCGACCTCACGGCCGCCGGAAACCTCCTCTACTTCTCGGCCCGCGACGCCGCTCACGGCCGCGAGCTCTGGGTGACGGACGGTACGGCGGCGGGCACCCGGCTGGTCCAGGACCTGTTCCCGGGCGGCCTCTCCTCCGATCCCGAGCAGCTCACCCGGGTCGGCGGCCGGCTCTACTTCACGGCGGACGAGGTGAGGGGGCGGGAGCCTTGGAGTTTGGTGGCTTCGCCGTAGGAACGTCCCTTCGGGAGTCAGCAGAGGGGTTTCAGATTTGGAACGCACCCGGCTGTGCAAGGATCCAAAAATGAAACCCCAATACCTGCCGGCTAGAGACAACCCCCTTTCTTTCTAGTCATTTACCTATTCTTCCTCGTCTGGCCTGGGCTCTGCAAACCCTATCTCCAGTCACACGGTTGGTGAAGTCAACCATGCTGTTCAGTGGACACATTGTTCAGCTTTTACCAAGGAAGGGGTTTGCCAATGCGCAGAAGCACTACCCTGAAACTGTTGCTGGTGGCTGTCATGATGGCCGTCCTCATGCCCGCAGCATCCCAAGCGTTCGCTGCTCGGGAAGATGGACCGAGTACCGCCGCGGTTGAAAGAATGGCCAATGCCGCGCGGAGAAGGACTTCCGCTAAGCCGGGGGAGAAGATCGGAATCTGCTCTGGGTGTGTCTGCGTGATCTGCCGCACCGTGGGGGGACAGGAGATCTGCAGAGAGTACGTGGTGTGCGCTTAGCAGCTCCATCAGAAGGACCCAAGCGGCTGGAATAGACGATTCCACGGCGCGTTTACAATCTCGGTCCTGCCGGGAGGGGACGCGCCGTGTCTGACTCAACTCATCGTGACGAACGCATCCAACAGGCCCTTCAGCTCCTGATCGACGAGCTCCGGGACCGCATCGACCGCCATCCCCTGGGCCATCTCGTGGCCGGGCGCGGCGAGCGGATCGATCTCCGGCTCTCCCTGCCCACCGCCCTGCGCGACGGACAGATCGCGAAGACGGGGCACGACGCGTCCGAATCGATCCAGGAGGCGATCCAGTCCCTGCTCCAGCACAGCGCCCTCTTCCAGCCCGGGCGGGTGCTCTGCCTGCGCTGCCAGACGGCCACCTGCGAGCACTCCGCGCCCACGGACAGCCGCCAGGTCTTCGCCGGCTGGAGCCCGGCCGGCCTGCCCCGTTTCGTGGACTTCGGCCAGTGGCTCCTCCAGAGGCGCGACCCGCGGGTGGACCTCCTCTACCGGGAGCCGCCGCAGGTGGTCACCGTCGTGGTCCCCGAGGCCGAGCTCGCGGGCAATCTCATCCCCGCCTTCAAGCAGCGGGAGGACAGCTACCGCATCCACGCCCAGGTGGCGGCCGGCTGGTACCAGGCCCCGGCGCCGAACGGCCCCTTGGGGTACCGGCAGCCGTTCGCCATCTCGCTCCAGGTCATCTCCTCCCGCACCTCCCGAAGTAACCGCCACCACCGCCGGTTCGGCCTCAACGTCCTGGGCATCGGCCCGGGCGGCGA
>CAXTNS010000382.1:0-587 GCA_964245465.1 uncultured Thermoanaerobaculia bacterium | reverse complement strand
CGCGGCTCGAAGTCCGCCCACCGCACCACCGCGCCGACGGCCCGGGCGGCGAGCCGCTGGAGAACCTCTACGACCGGCTGGGCGAGATCCCCTGGGGGGATGCCGTGCGCTGGGCTCAGGGCGTGCTCGTTGGGATCGAAGGGCAGCTCGAAAGCTCGCCGCGCACGCCGCCTGAAGCCCTGGAGAAGCGGATTGAGGGGATGGTCAATGCCGTGGCCCGGCGCCTGGAAAAGGACTGGCGCGGCAAGGAGCGCCGCACCCGTCACGGCCAGCAACGCCACGACGAGAAGGACCGCCCCACTCGCATGGCTCTTGCCGACCTCGCCCGGGCCGCGCCGGAGAACCTCCTCTTTGACACCCGGCGCGAGACCCTCGTGGTCGTCGGCGACCGTGGCCGGGCTCACGTCTTCAACCTGGAAGGCAAGCTCGTGACGTCCGTGCGCTACAACCCGGCCATCATCGAGAAGCGCCGCAACAATGGTGTCTGGCGGCCGGCCGCGGAGGAGGAGATCCGCAAGGTGCGCGAGCAGGTGGAAGCGGTGGCGGCGGGGGCGTAACCGGACCTCACTCCCTGCCCCTTCTCCCGG
>CAXTNS010000381.1:0-6749 GCA_964245465.1 uncultured Thermoanaerobaculia bacterium | reverse complement strand
GGCCCGAGGAGCGCCGCCGCGGCGTGGCTCAGGCGCTCGTGTCCGAGGGCTTCGAGAGGCTTCGAGAGGAGAACGTCCAGGTCTGTTTCCTGGAAGTGCGGCAGGACAACGCGCCCGCCATCGCCCTCTACGAGCGCCTGGGCTTCGCCCGCAACGGACGGCGGCGCGGGTACTATCAGGACGGCACGGACGCGCTGATCTACGTGCACGAGCTGTAATCCTACGCTTGACTTCCGCCGCCCAAAGCTCTAGAATCCGGATATTGTTCCGTGGATCGGACAATCTCCGGTCCAAACGAAAACGGCCCGGCGTGAGTAGCAGCTCACCACCGGGCCTGACCACGCACAGGAGATGATTCCCATGCGCAGCTCCCGTTATTCTACTCTTCCGTCTTCCCGCAACGCGTTCCGCCGTTCCTTCCTGCGCCGCATCGCCGAGCACGACGAGCCGTTTACGGCGGGCGAGGCCGACGTGGCCGGGCCGTGGCACGTGGAGGAGCTGCCCGGCGGACTCTTTGGGCTCTACCGGCTCGGCGAGGGCCACGCTCGGGGATTCCAGCCCACGGCCGTGTTCCGCGATCGCCCGTTGGCCCTCCTGGCCGCCGCCGTGCTGCCCGGCACGGGGAGGGAAGCGGCCTTCCGCCTCCAGAAAGAGGCCGGCCCCGAGGGCTTCCTCGTGGAGACCGGCAACGGCGCCGAGCCCGTGGGCCATTTCGCCCTCTTCGACGAGAGCCTGATCGAGGCCCTTCATGTCGTGGAGAGCCTGACCCGCTCCCCCATGGCCTTGGCGAACCTCTTGGAAGCCGCCGGCCCCCTGGCCCTGGAGCATGCAGGCGCCATTTTGGAGGAACGCTTCCCCGAGTAAGCCCACTGAAGGACCTCAAGGACACAAGGACCTCAAGGACGGACAACGCGTCTTCCTCTGCCCGTCCTGTTGTCCCTGGTGTCCTTGGTGTCCTTATCGTCCTTGATCCCCTCCGGACCCGGTGCTATCCTCGGCTCAGCACGCATGCTGACACTTCTTCTCATCACGCTCATCCGCTCCCTTGAGGGGCGAGGGCGTGTCTGTGTTCAGGAGCCGGTCGTACGGTGAGCCCGCTCGCCGCCGGCCTCGCGTTCCTTCTCTCCAGCACAGGCACCGGTCCCTATGGACCGTCTTCATCCACTCATGGCGTCCATGACAGGCAAAGGAGGCACACCCATGTCTCAGCACGATGATCTGAAAGCGGAGCTCCTCAAGACGGATGACGATTTCCGCCGCCTCTACGAAGAGCACCAGGAGTACGAGAGGCGGCTTCAGGAGATCAACCACAAGACCCTGCTCTCCCAGGACGACGAGATCGAAGAGAAGAAGATCAAGCTCCACAAGCTGGCGCTCAAGGATCAGATGGAACAGATCCTGCGTATGCATCGCGAGACGCGGGTCTCCGCCTAGTGGACCCGAACGCCGGGAGGCTCCGCAGAGGGCCCTCCAGAGACCATGACCGACCGGAGCCCCGACGATGAAGTTCGCGAAAGAAGCCTGGATCTTCGTCCTGCCGTTCCTGTTCCTCGCCGGGCTGCTGTTCTTCTTCGGGCGGCCCGGCTGGGCCACGGCCTCGCTGGTCGTGGGTTTCCTCGTCCTGCTGTTCTTCCGCGATCCCAAGCGTTCCTATGAAGGGGACGCGGGCTACGTGCTGGCGCCGGCCGACGGCCTGATCACCCGGATCGACACGATCGAGGACCCGGAGATCGGCCTCGGCCCCCCCGGTCGATACCACCGGATCGTCACCTTCCTCTCGGTGTTCGACATCCACGTCCAGCGCGTGCCCGCGGCGGGCGAGGTCGTCGCCTCCCGCTACAGCCGGGGACGGAAGGTGGCCGCCTTCCGCGAGGACGCGGGGGACGTCAACGAGAAGCACCTCACGGTGATCCGCCGCCCCAACGGCGACCTCGTGGGGGTGCGGCAGATCGCCGGCCTGCTGGCCCGGCGGGTGGTCTGCTATTTGAAAGAGGGAGACCAGGTCCACCGCGGCCAGTCCATGGGGCTGATCAAGTTCTCCTCCCGCGTGGACCTCCTGGTGCCGGAAAGCTACCGGGTGCTGGTGAAGAAAGGAGACCGCTTGAAGAACGGTGCCACCCCTGTGGCGATACCCGAGAAGGCGGACAAGGAGGTCCGTTGATCCAGGAGCGCGCCACGATGCGCTCGCGGGCGCGCGTCGGCATCCGGCGCGGTGCCTACCTCCTGCCGAGCCTGTTCACCATGGGCAACATGGTGCTCGGCTTCTACGCCATCGTGTGCGGCCTGGACGGCAGCTTCCGCAAGGGCGCGCTGATGGTGTTCCTGGCGGCTTTCCTGGACAGCATCGACGGGCGGATCGCCCGCATGACGGGCACTGAGAGCGACTTCGGCAAGGAGTACGACTCGCTGGCCGACGTCATCACCTTCGGTGCCGCGCCGGGCATGCTGGCCTATCTCTGGGGCCTGCGGAGCTTTGACCGGGACGCCTGGCTGCTCTCCGTCTTCTTCATGGTGTGCACGGCCACGCGGCTCGCCCGCTTCAACGTGCAGACCCGGGTGGTGGACAGCCGCTACTTCGTGGGCCTGCCCTCGCCGGCCGGCGCGGCCACGATCTGCTCGATCCTCATCTTCGCCCCCGAGTACCAGAACGACGTCAGGGTCGTCATGCAGGTGATCATCGGCATAGCGCTGCTCCTGGTGGGTGTGCTGATGGTCTCCACGTTCCGCTACAACAGCTTCAAGAAGATCGACCTGAGGAAGCGCTGGAGTTACCGGGCGTTCGTGCCGTTCGCGGCCATCCTGCTGGTGATCATCTTCATCCCGCGGGCGACGCTGCTGGCGATCGCCGTCCTCTACACCCTGTCGGCGCCGGTGGGCACCGCCCTGAACCGGCTGCGGCCCGGGCGCGGACCCCGGCCGGAAGAGCCGCCGCCGGTGGAGCCTTCTCAGCGTCAGGAGACCTCGCCGTGACGGCCATCGCCATCCTCCACCCCACCAACCTGCTTGGCAAGGAATTGCGCGAGACGATCGAATCGCGCCGGCCGGACTGGGCGGACCTGCGCCTGCTGAGCAGCCGCGAGGACGAGATCGGCACTTTGACGGAAATCGGCGGGGCCGCCGCCCTGGTGGGGCGCTGGGAACCGGAGAGCCTGCGGGGTGTGGACGTGGCCTTCTTCTGCGGCACCATGGAGGACAACCGGCCCATCCTGGCCGAGCTGCCGCCGGAGACGCTCGGGATCATGCTCTCTTTCGAGGCCACGATCGAGGACGGCCTGCCCGTCGTGGCGGGCGTCAACACCTCCTCCGCATTGGGGAATCGGGTGCTGCTGTCGCCCCATCCGGCCGTGGTGCTGCTGGCCCATCTCCTCCATCCCTTGAAGAGCCTCTCGCCGCTGGAGGTGGCGGCGACCGTGATCCAGCCGGTCTCGATGCGCGACGAGAGAGGCTTGGAGGAGCTGTTCGAGAACACGCGCCAGATCGTGGCCATGACGCGGCGCACGCCCACGCCGGTCTTCGGCACGCAGCGCGCCTTCAACCTGCTGCCGGTGCCGCTGCCCGCGGACCCGGTGGCGGCGCAGCTCCGGCCGGTGCTGGCCGACGCGCCGCCGGTGGCCCTGCAGCTCCTCCAGGGGGCCGTCTTCCACTCGGTCTCAGCCAGCCTCCACTTGCGCCTGGCCGGCGATCCGGGCGCGCAGGCGGTGCGCAAGGTCCTCTCCGCGAGCCCCATCCTCGAAGCCGTGGACAAGCCCCGTCTCCTGGGGCCGGTCGACGCCGCCGCCAGCGACAAGGTCCTCTTCGGCACCATCCGCAAGGACGAGGCCGCGGGCGGCTTCTGGCTCTGGGCCGTGATGGACAACCTGACCCGTGGCGGGGCTCTGAACGCGATCGAGATCGCGGAGGCGCTGCTCTGAGGGTACGGAGCGCCTCGATGGAAAAAGTTCCTCCTAGTTGCTATACTGTGGGCGCAGGAGAAAAGGAAATGGCAGCCGAGCCCATTCAGCGGAGGCTCTTCACGACCGACGAGTATCACGTGATGCTCGAGGCGGGCATCCTCAACGAGGGCGACCGCGTCGAGCTGATCGAGGGCGAGATCTGGCAGATGAGCCCCGTCAAGGGACCCCATTTTTCCAGTGTGATGTGTCTGGACCGGATCTTTCAGCGGGCGCTGGGGGATGCCGCCATGATATCCGTCCAGAGCGCGGTTCATTTGGATGAGTACTCCGAACCGGAGCCGGATCTGGCGCTCCTGCGGCCCCGCGAGGATCTCTATTCCAAAGGCCTTCCAGAACCTGCGGATATTCTCCTCCTGATTGAGGTCGCGGATTCCACTCTCAAGTTTGACCGGGAGGTGAAAATCGGCCTCTACGCCCGCCGCGGCGTCCCTGAGGCCTGGCTACACGACATTCCCCACTCCGCCCTCCTGGTCCACCGCGAGCCTTCCCCCCAGGGCTACCGCGATGTCCGCATCTTCCGTCGCGGTGAGAGGGTCTCGCCGCTGGCGTTCCCGGATCTCGCTATCGACGTGGACGCGATCCTTGGTCCGGCCTCCGATCCGCAATCCAAAATCTAAAATCCAGAATCGCGCCGCCATGGAGAGGATCTGCGTCTTCTGCGGCTCGAATCCCGGCGCAAACCCGGCCTACGCGGAGGCCGCCGCGGATCTCGGGCGGCTGCTGGCCGGACGGGGCCTGACTCTGGTCTACGGCGGCGGCCACGTGGGTCTGATGGGGGTTCTGGCCGACGCCGCCCTGGCCGCCGGAGGGCGGGTGACGGGCGTCATCCCGGAAGCGCTCGCCGCCAAGGAGCTGGCTCATAGAGGGCTCACCGACCTCGTGGTGGTGGGCTCGATGCACGAGAGGAAGGCCCTCATGTCCGAGCTGTCGGACGCCTTCATCGCCCTGCCCGGCGGCATCGGCACCCTCGAAGAGTGGTTCGAGGTATGGACCTGGAGCCAACTCGGATTCCAGCCGAAGCCGTGCGGCATGCTCAACGTGGCGGGCTACTACGACCACCTCCTGGCCTTCCTGGACCACATGACCGCGGAGCGCTTCCTCTCCCCTCCCCACCGCTCGATGTCCGTCGTCGAGGAACGGGCGGACCGGCTGCTCGACCGGCTCGCGTCCTACCGGCCTTCCCGTGCCGAAAAGTGGATCGACCGGGCGGAAAGGTAGTTGACAAAGGCGGAAGAAAAGCGTAACTTTTCGCCGTCGTCAGGCACTGGCCGGCATTCTCGGCCAGAAAGAACAATGGCTCGGACGAGTCGCGAGCTCGCGCCGAGCCCAACCGCGCACAGGAGGTCCCCCATGCGTGATCTCGAGGATCCTACCATCCCGCCTTCCCGAAATGCCTTCGCCGAGGAGTTCCTGCGCCGTTTCGGACAGGAAGACGAGCCTCCGTCCGCGGCCGAGGCGGACGCCGCCGGCCCCTGGGAGGTACAGCCCGCCTCCACGGCGGACGGCCGCGAGGCGTTCGGCCTCTGGCGGCTGGGCGAACGGCCGGACTGGGGAGACACTCCGGCCGGGCTGTTCCGCGAGCGCTCGACGGCGCTGCTCGCGGCGGCGATCCGCCCTTTCCTGGGCCGGGAGCCCTACCACCTGCTGGGCCAGGAGCGTTGGAACGGCGGCTTTCCTCTCCAGCGGCAGGGAGAGACGATGGGCTGGATCGACCTCTTCGACGAGGACTGGGCCTTCGGGATCAACGTCCTGGAGCGGTTCACCCGCAGCCCCGAGGCTCTCGCCACCCTGATGGAGGCCGCCGGCCCCTTGGCCCTGGAGCGGGCGGGGCGCATCCTGCAGGCACGGGTGACGGAAGAGTAGGGATCGGAGACGCGGGGGCGCGGCCGGCGCGCCCCCCCGCCCCCCTTCAAAACCAGGGCTGCTACCGCGGCGGCGGATAGCAGATGAAGCACGCCGAGGAGCACTCGTAATACGACGTCCTCGTGCCCCAGGCGATCACGTTGTTGCAGCAGTCCTTTCCGAACTTGCCCACCACCGTGCCGTGGGAAGCGTTGTTGTAGTAGATGCAGTTGCCGGCCGGAGCGGCCTCGCTCACGGGAGCGGTCGTGGCCATGAAGAACGTGGCCGCCAGAAGAAACGCGGCGAGAAACGCCTTCCGGAGAGTTTTGGCAGTCATCTGATTCCGTCTCCTTTCCGTGCACAGGGTTGCACGATCCAGGAGGACCCTACCACAATCAGCCTATCGTAAATAGTCTATCAGCTCTCGCCGGACGGACCCGCCGGGCTCTCCAGGCCCTTGGCTCCTCCCTGGCGCACCAGGTACTCCTCGACGAAGAGGAGGCGGTCCGGCCCGGCCCGGCGGATCACCGCGAGCAGGTCGTTCATGGAGGTGACCTCCTCCAACTGCTCGTCGTCGAACCAGTCGAGGAAGCGCACTCCGACGTAGTTCTTGTCCGCCTTGGCGACCTCGACCAGGTCATAGATCTGGCGTGTCACCTCCTCCTCCCAGGACAGGGCCTTCGCGACCGCCTCTTCGGCGGAGGGGAAGTCACTCTGGGGAGAGGGCAACGCCGGGATGCGCACCCGGCCGCCCACGTCGTTGATGAACTTGACGAAACGCATGGCATGCGTGCGCTCCTCCTCCGACTGGCGGTAGAAGAAGCGGGCGAGTTGCGGCAAGGTCTCGGAATCGAAGTAGCTGGCGATGGCGATGTACTGCATGGAGGCGCCCATCTCGTTGCCGATCTGCTGATTGAACGCCTCGATGAGCTTGTCGCTTGCAAGCATGTGGAT
>CAXTNS010000380.1:0-6808 GCA_964245465.1 uncultured Thermoanaerobaculia bacterium | reverse complement strand
CCCCACCCAGGGCGGCCACGCAGGGTGCCTACGGCATCCTGCGGACCGCCCCTACGGGAGAACCGGTCACTCCCGCTGAAGGAACACCCGGCGGGCCGGAGCCGAAGACGGTCACGGATCGGGATCGAGGGCCTCGGCGGGCAGCACCCAGAGCTCCCGGCCGTGCAAGCCGTCGTGGGCCGAGAAATAGAGGTCCTGGCCGGCGGCGGTCAGCTCGGTGGGAGTGGACCAGGAAGCTCCCGCGGCAATGTCCTGAACGAGCCCGGTCCCCTGCGCGCTCCCGTCGCTGCTCCAGAGCTCCATGCCGTGCACCGCGTCCAGGGCACGGAACCAGAGCCGGCCGTTCCAGGACGTCAGGCCGCGGGGATAGGAGCCGAGCGCTCCGGGCTGGACGTCGCGCACCCGCGCGGTGCCTTCCGAGGTGCCGTCCGTGGCCCACAGCTCGTCGCCATGGTTGACATCGGACGCGGCGAAGAACACGCGACCGTCCAGCTCGACGAACCGGGACGGGTCTTCCCACGAGAACTCATAGAGGCCACCCAGGTGAAAACCGAGAGCGTCCGCGCTGGGGGTCAACGGCACCGTCCCCGCCGTGGTCCCATCCGAGACCCAGGGCAGGAACCCGCCGGTGGGATCACCCTCGCGGCGGGCGGCGAAGTAGAGGCGGCCTCCGATGGGCGTCAGCGATCCCGGCTCGATCATCCCGGTGGAGGCCCGGACCGCCGGACCCGTGCCGGCGGGTGTGCCGTCCGTGCTCCAGATCTCGACCGGTCCGTCTCCCTGGGACATCCGGAAGAAGGCGCGTCCCCCCATTTCGACGAAGGCCTGGCCGTTGCCATCGTTGAAATTGAGGCCGTCCAACGCGGTCAGGGGGCGGGTTCCCTCCGGAGTCCCATCGCTCACCCAGGGCCGCCATTGGTAGGGGTCTCCCTTCTGTTCGGTGTCGGCGAAGTAGAGGCGGCTTCCGACACCCGTGAGCTTGTACGACTCGACGCCGGGCGGCAGGTCGAGGAGCTTGCGGGTCCCCGCCTGGGTGCCGTCCGTGACCCAGAGCCGGAATTGAAACCGGTCGTCCGGCAGCCTCACGGCCCGCCAGAACGCGGCCTGCCCGCCGAAGCGGGTCAACTCCTGCGGCGAGTCCGTTTGTGACGCCTCGATGAGAGCTGCCGTGCCCCCGGGGGTTCCGTCCGTGCGCCAGAGGGCTACCCCATCCTCCTCGAACATCAGAAAGACGACGGCGGCTCCCAGATCGACCGGCTTCGTGGCGAAGAAACCGCAGGACTCCAGCGGCAGCGCCAGGAGCTGGGTGGTCTCGGGGGTGGCCGCCCCCGTGCCGCGAACGAAACGCAGCTCGCCCTGGCCGCCGGCGCAGTCCTGGACCAGCAGGCCGTCCTGGAAGGGCGCGAGCCGCTGGGGCAGAGAGCTTTTCTCCGTCAAGAAGCGGTGGATCCGCCGCGACCCCGTGGGAGTGCCGTTGCTGCTCCACAGAGCCTGACCGGCGTCCTCTGTCTCGGCCGCCGGGAACACCAGACGGCCGCCGGCCGTCTCGACCTGGAGGGATCCACCCCACCCCTAGTAGTGGGACCAGCCCGGTCCACCATACCCCACCCGGAAGGTGCCGGCGGCGGAGCCGTCGGAGATCCAGAGCTCCCCCACCTCATATTCATCGGTAAGCTCGAACAGGAAGCGCCCGCCCGAGACCGTCACCTGGACCAGCCCGCGCTCACGGTCCGGCCGTTTGACGAGACGGGTCCCCGCGCCGGTGCCGTCCGTGATCCAGAACCCGCCACCCACCCGGTCCCTGGCGTAGAACATGAGACGGCCCCGGCCGGCGTCCGCGAGCGGGCTCCTGACAACAGGACATCCGTTCGGGCAGCCGGTGACCGGTGCGGTCGACCGGAAGTCTCCCAGAGAGGCCCAGAGCCGGGCCTCATAGTCCTGAACTGCCAGGAACACGAGGCGGTCTTCCGTCTTCTCGATGCTATAGGCGAAGGCCGACGGATCAGAGAAATCGGTGAGGCGGCGCAGGCTCGTCTCCCGCCCTCCCAGGCTCCAGAGCTCGAAACCGTGAGCGCCGTCGTCGGCACGGAAATAGGCGCGGCCGGCGAGGATCTTCAAGGTAGGGCCATAGCCGAACGGGTCCCGCGGCCCGAAGCTCGTCAGCGGCCGGGTCCCCACCCGGGTGCCGTCGCTCGTCCAGACCTCAAGCCCGACGTCCTGGGCGATGAAGAAGACACGGCCCTTGCCCGTGGGGGAATCCGCGGAGGAAAGGGCGGCCGCCTTGGGCGTCTCCCGCAGGAACCGCAGGCCGGAGCCGTTCGCGAGCCAGAGGGCCTGGCTGCCGCCAGAGGTGCCGGCGATCAGAAAGGCCTGCTCGCCGGACGCCGCGAGCGCGAGGATGTCGCTGCTCTCCGGGCCGGGAATGGTCTCGCCCACGAGCGCCGTGCCGGCCGCGGTGCCGTCGCTGGACCACGGCTCGCATCCCTGCTCGGGTATGCACGCGGTGAAGAACAGGCGTCCGCCCGCGACCGCGCTGAGGAACCCCGGGCTGCCAGGAGAAGAAGGCTCCCGGAAGCCCGTCATGACCGGGAACGTGCCGGCCGGCGTCCCATCGGTGCGCCAGATCCAGATTTCGGAGGGGTACCCCGTCGCCACCCTGTAGAAGGCGATGCTGCCCGTAGACCCCAGCAACCGCCCGCTGGAGCACGGCGGACAGAGGACGGCCAGGAGCATCGTGCCACTCCGGGTGCCGTCGGTCACCCACAGGGCCGGGTAGTACTCGTTGTCCGATTGCAGGAAGACCGCGCGGTTGCCGACGCGGGCGAAGTCCGAGACAGACCCGTACGAGGAGAAGGTCCCGGGCTCGAGATCGGCGACCAGCCGGGCCGGCCCCGGCGCCTCAACGGCCGGGAGAGCCGGGGCGACCAGGAACCCCGCGGCGGCGGCCAGCAGGCAAAACCTGTACAAGCGAATCCAGTAGAGCATGGTAATTCAGCATACCACGCTCCCCCTGGTGCCTGGAACGTTTGCGGGTTCAGGCGTTCCGCTGGTTCCGCCGGACGACGTTGGCGAGGCGCAGGACGTACTGGGCGCTGACCTCGCGCTCGGCGAGGGTCTGCCGGAGGAAGGCCAGGGCCATGAGGATGTTCTTCGCGACGTCCGCCCGGATGAGCTCTTCCTCGGCGGAGCAGACCAGGGACAGGGCCCGGGCGGAGTTCCCGAGGAGGAGGTGGACGGCGGCCTGGTCGAGCTTCACGCTCGCGGCCTTGGCCTGCCGGCCCGTGGCGATGAAGCCCTGCTCGGCGGCCTCCAGGTCCTCCAGGGCGCCCTCCGCGTCCCGCAGGCCGGCCTTGATCCGGCCGTCAAGCCAGAGGAGGTCGAGGCGCTGGGCCTCGCCGGTCGCCAAGCGGTCCCGGTGGAGCCGCAGAAGGGTGCGGGCCTCGCGCGCGCGGCCGCTCTCCAGGAAGAACCAGAGCTGGTTGTGGAGGGCGGAGAGGACGAGCCCAGGGTCCCGGGCCTCGTCGACCTTGTCGAGCCCCTGCCGGGTCAGGCGCAGGGCGTCCCGGGTCCGGCCCGCGTTGCCGGCGTGCAGCCCCATCGAGATCAGGGTCCGCCCGGCCATGTGCGGATCGCCCTGCTTCTGGTAGATGGCGTGGGCGGCGTCGAGGGCCGTGAGGGCGGCGTCGTAGCTGCCCCGGTCCGCCTCCAGCGAGGCCTGGAGCTCATAGAGCTGAGCGTGGATCAGGGAATCCCCGGTGCCCTGCGCGAGGAGCCCGGCGGCCCGGTCGAGAGCCCCCTGGGCCTCTTCGAGGTCGCCGGCCACGCGGCAGGCGTTGCCGTAGATGGCCCAGGCGCGGCACTGGACGTCGGCCAACCGCGCCGCGCCCTCATCTTCGGGGGATAGACCCTCGGGGGAAAGACCGTTCGCGCCGAGAAGAGCGAGACGGGCGATCCGGAGCATCTCGGCCGGGCTCTCATAGCGCAGAGACCAGGCCTGGGTGAGCAGGGCTTCCACCTTCTCCATCTCCTTCTCCATCTCCTCCTCCTTGTCTCCCGCGCCAGCGGGGTTTCGCCGAAGAGCTGCGGCAATCCGGTCAAAAGCCGCGTCATAGGCATCGTCCGCCACCCCCTCCTGCCGCCGCCACAGCACCGAGGACCGGGACTGACAGTCCCGGCAACCCCGGAGAAGGTGAGCCACGGCAGCCCGCACCCTCTCCCGCGGCAGCTTGCCACTGCCAAAGGCTCTGAGATCCTCAGAGGTGAAATGCCGTTCCATGACGCACTCCTCGTTTCGCATACGCTATAAACTTCCAGCCGCTGAGCTCAGTATGGGCTCCGGACCTTTCTACGCACATTACGAAACAGAGTTTCGCTTCGTTAGCTTCCCTCTTCTATTTCCTTCTATTTCACAGGATCGGGCATGCCCTCGATCTCCACCACCTCGCCCGAGCCGCGGACCTTGGCCTTGTAGGTCCGCCCCTCTTCGAAGCTCGCCCAGACCTGCTCGCCGGGCGCCTTGTAGCGGGCGGGCTCCCCCTTCGCATCCTGGAAAAGCACCTCGTAGAGCTCTTGGCGGCCGCCCTCGCGCTCGTTCTGATCGAGATTGGAATTCGGCCATGAGGGCGAGCGGTCCTGCCCCTCGGCCTTGGCCTCGCGGTCGGCCATCCACTTGTCGATCTCATAGCGGAAGCGTTTCCGGTAGACCGGATCTTCGCGATAGACCGGCTCCTCGTAGGACTCCTCGTGCTCGCGGGTCTCGTAGACGGGCCGGTCCTCATAGACATCCTCGAAATAGCCGTTGCCGAGGTCGCGGGAGCCGGTCTGGACCCGCTCGGTGCCCGTCTGCACCTGCTCGGAGACCGTGCGGGTGGCCGTCCGGGTGCCGGTCTGGATCTTGTTGACGTGGTGGACCTCGCGGCTGGAGCTGAGAATGCGGGCGCCGGCCGGCACCTCCCCCTCCCACGCCTGCTCGGTGACCGGGCGGAGCTCCTCCACGGCGATGGTCCGCAGCCAGTGGAAGCCG
Organism: uncultured Thermoanaerobaculia bacterium; assembly: GCA_964245465.1. Classification (GTDB taxonomy): domain Bacteria; phylum Acidobacteriota; class Thermoanaerobaculia; order Multivoradales; family UBA5704; genus DATARR01. Next base: position 1,785 of record CAXTNS010000380.1, on the reverse strand, counting down.
GTGACGGTGAGGTCCGCCGACTTTGGCCGGCCGAGGACGTAGACGAGCGCAAAAAGGGCAAGGAGCCCCAGGCAGCCGATGCCGCAGCCCTTCTTCCAGAGAGAGCCCTTGCCGGTGTCCGGCGGGGCCGGCGGAGCCGCCACGGGCTGGGGAGGCGGTGGCACCGGAGCGCCGACCGGGTGTACGGAGACCTCGCGGGTCTTGGCGCCGGGGTCCTTGGGGGCGCCGCAGCCAGAGCAAAAGGCGTAGTCCGCCGGGTTGTCCGCGTCGCAGTAGGGGCAGACCCAGTCCGGCCCGGCCTGGGCCCGCTTGAGCGCCTCGGCCTCCAACACCTCGGGCGCGTCGTCCGGCAGGTAGAACTTCACTTCGGGACCGCGGGGTGAACCGCAGCCGCCGCAGAACTTTTCGGGTCCCCGGTTCTTCTTGCGCCCACAGACGGGGCAGTCCCAAGCGCCTTCGCGAATAGCCACGGAATCTCCTTGAATTTCCTGGGTACTGGGGCGATCTTATCAGGCCGGCCCCTAGCCAGGGATTGAAATCCCTGGCGAGTGGCCGGGGGGCTGGACATTCGGGAGACAGCCTCTAGAATTTTCCTCTCGATGGATGAGAGACGCAGCTACGAGCTGTCCATCCTCAACGACGTGGCGCGGGCCTTGAACGCCTCCGTGGATCTCCCGGCGCTGCTCGCGCGAGCCCTGGAGAAGGTGGCGGAGCTGCTCGGCCTCCGCACCGGCTGGGTGCTCCTCTTCGACGAGACCTCCGGCGAGCCCTACCTCGCCGCCGCCCAGGACCTCCCGCCGGGCCTCGGCCAGGAGCCCCTGTTCACCAACGGCTGGTGCTACTGCCTCGAATCCTTCCGCGACGGCGAATTCGACGATGCCGCCAACGTCGGCGTCGTCTACTGCAGCCGCCTGCGCAAGCCCGCGCTGGCGCGGGGCCGGACGGCTGGCCTCCAATATCACGCCAGCGTCCCCCTCCAGGTTCCTGACGACGAAGGCGGTCTCCGGCGGCTCGGGATGCTCAACGTGGCCGGTCCCGAGTGGCGCGAGCTCGACGCGGACGAGCTCAGCCTCCTCCACACCATCGGCGACATGCTCAGCGTGGCCGTGGAGCGGGCACGGCTGCACGCGCGCCGGCTGGAATCGGCCCAGACCGAGGAGCGCAACCGTCTCGCCCGCGAGATCCACGACACCATCGCCCAGGACCTCTCGGCCATCTCCTTCCAGCTCGAAGCCGCCGAGGCGATCCTGGGCGCCCAGGGAGACCCGGAGCGCGCCCGGCGGAGCGTCTCGGCCGCCCTCGACCTCACCCGCAAGGGGCTGGAAGAAGCGCGGCGCTCCGTCCTCGACCTCCGCGCGGCGCCGCTCGAAGGACGAACCCTCCCGGCGGCCCTGGCCGCCCTGGCAGCAGAGGCGAGCGCCGGGGATATCGGGCCGGCCGTGGTCTTCGAAGGCGCACCTGGAACACCGCTGTCACCTGCCGTCGAGGTCGGACTCTATCGCATCGCCCAGGAGGCCTTGCAGAACGCCTTGCGCCACGCGACCGCCTCTCGCATCCACCTCCTCCTCGAATCCCTGCCGGACAAGGTCCGGCTGACGGTGGAGGACGACGGCCAGGGCTTCGCGATCGAAGACGCCACCGCCAGCCGCTTCGGCCTCGTCGGCATGCGCGAGCGATCACGCCTGCTCGGTGGGATCTTCCAGATCGAAAGCTCGCCCGGAGCCGGAACCCGGATCACGGCCGAGCTCCCCCTTCCCACTCCCCGCCGATGATCCGCATCCTCCT
>CAXTNS010000379.1:0-6815 GCA_964245465.1 uncultured Thermoanaerobaculia bacterium | reverse complement strand
GGCCCGCCCATGTACGCCCGCGCGGGGGGGCGCGGGGCGGGGCGATCAGCGCCGCCTGGTTGTAGCCGCGGGCGAGGCGCCGCCGCCAGTGGAGGGGAACGGGGACGACCCGGTCGAAGCCGGCGAGCCGGTCCCCCAGCCCGTCCGCCAGAGCGGCGGCCAGGTGACCGCCCAGGTAGTCCAGGCGCCCGAACTTGAGCCCCCGCACCACGGAGTCCAGAGGCGCCCGGTAGCTCCACAGGGCGATCAGGTGGTCGAAGGCGGGAGGCCTCTCGCGGCAGGCGCCGCAACGGTAATCCTCCGGCAGCGCGTGAGCGGCGAGCGGCCGGGCGCAGACCGCGCAGGCCTCTCAAGAGAGAGGGGACAGGGCCGCTCGGCAGCGTGCGCAGAGCCCGAGGGCGGTTCCCCTGGCAGGCAGGGGCCGGCCGCAGCCGAGGCATGGGGCCGGCAGCAACGCGTGGAGGAGCCGGTCGAGCAGGCTGATCCCTTGGGGCGGCGTGACGCGCGGGGTTTCCGGAGCGTATAACGGATCGGTCATAGGGGAGGAAGGCGTGACGCTATACTCTCAGGAACCGTGCGGTCCGGGGGAATCCCGGCATCCGCCACAAAGGAGGGGACTTTGATCCGGAACCACCGCCTGCCTGTCAGGCTCCTGCTGATCTTCGGCCTGCTCCTGCTGCCCGGCGCTGCCGGCGCGCAAGAGCTCTACAACTATACGGTGGGCGTCTTCGGCGCTGTCGGCGGCTCGATCGACGCCGACCCGGGCGACGACCTCTCGAACACCGGTGTGCAGGTGAACCTCGGGCTGGTCACCGAGTCGCGTACCCATCTGGTGCTGCGCGCGGGCCGGCTGGCGCTCGACAAGGACGAATTCTTCGGCTCGCTCACGGGCGCCGAGATGACCTATGCGACGATCGGCGGCGAGTACCGCGTCCCGGAGACCTTCTTCGATTCGGGACTCTACGTGGCGCTCGGCGGCTACCGGCTGGAGGGGACGGGCTTCTCGGGCCGCGATGAGAGAGACACCTCGTGGGGGATCGCGGTCGGCGCCACGGGCGAGCTGCCGATCCGGCGCTGGCTCGGCATCCAGGTCGAGATCTCGGGCCACTACGTCGACTTCGACGAGGCCCAGTTCTTCGCCATGGGCCACGGCGGCGTCGTCTTCCACTTCTAGGTATTTTGTAGGGGCGCCCCCGCGTGGGCGCCCTATCCCTGCCAGGCGCCGTCGCCCTCGGCAACGCGCCGCCCCCCAATCCAGGGTGGCCGCATGGGGTCGCCCCTACAGCTTCGACTCGATCTCCCGGCGCAGGGCGGGATCGTCCCAGTCCGTCATCCCCACGAACTTCCGTACCACCTTGCCGTTGACCACGAGGTAGGTCTCGGGGAGCTTGTCCGTGCCGTAGCGTTTCGCCACCTCCCACTGGGGATCGAACAGCACTCCCCCGGCTCCCGAGCCCAGGAAGGAGCGGACCTTGTCGTTGGAGTCGGAGACGGCCACCATGAGCACCTTGAAGTCCTGGTGGCGCGAGAAGTCGCTGGACAGGCGCTGGAGGGCCGGGATCTCCTTGATGCAGGGCGGGCACCAGGTCGCCCAGAAGTGGACCAGGGTGACCGGGGCGAGGCGGGGTCCGATGGTGGCGGACTGGCCGCTGGCGTCGAAGAGGAACCCGCCGGGCTCCTTGAACGTCCCATCGCCGCGCGGCCAGAAGAGGGCGGCCAGGGCGCAGAGGGTGAGGGCCAGGAGGCCCAGCCGGGCGGGCAGGCCGAGGCGTACGTCCTTCGCGACGGTGGCTCCGGCTGCCCCGGTTGTCCCGGATTGGAGGGACCGTCCCTCCAGGGTTCCGGTCGAATCGGTGGGGGAATGCATAAACGTGCTCCGCTGTTGAATACGTCGGGTCAAATTTTGACCCTGGGCTCCCCCTAGAATACCGCGCGGACCCGAAAACATTGCACAACCTGGAAGAAAACCACTCTCAACGCCCTCGGCGGGCTCTCCTGGTGGGCCTCGCCCTGCCGGGCCAGCCGGGCTACGTCGTCGAGGAGCACCTCGACGAGCTGGCGCAGCTCGCCGATACCGCGGGCGCCCAGGTCGTCGGTCGCGCCATACAGTCGCGCAAGACCCCGGATCCCGCCACCTTCATCGGCAAGGGCAAGGCGGAGGAAATCGGCGAGACCGCCCGCGCGCTGGGCGCCGACCTGCTGGTCTTCGACGACGACCTCTCGGGGAGCCAGGTCAAGAACCTGGAGGAGGCGACCAAGCTCTCGGTGATGGACCGGAGCGCCCTGATCCTCGACATCTTCGATCAGCGGGCCCGGAGCCGTGAAGCCCGTACGCAGGTGGAGCTCGCCCGGCTCAGGTACATGCTGCCGCGCCTGACCCGGCAGTGGAGTCACCTCTCGCGGCAGGGCGGCGGCTTCGGCCAGCGCGGCGGCGAGGGTGAGAAGCAGCTCGAGCAGGACCGCCGCGTCCTGCGCGCCCGTGTCCGCCGGCTGGAGGAGGACCTGGAGAAGATCGAGCGCACCCGCGGCGTCCAGAGGAACGGCCGCAACGGGGCGCCGACGGTGGCGCTGACCGGCTACACCCACGCCGGCAAGTCCACCCTCTTCAACCGCCTGACAGCCGCCGGCACGCTCGCTGAGGACCGCCTGTTCGCGACGCTCGACGCCAAGCTCCGGAAGGGCTCCGTGGAGGGCAGGAAGACCGCGGTCTTCGCCGACACCGTGGGCTTCATCCGCAAGCTGCCGCACCATCTGGTCTCCTCCTTCCGCAGCACCCTGGGGGAGATCACGGCGGCCGATCTCGTGCTCCACGTCATCGACCGCAGCCATCCCCATTGGCAGGAGCAGGCGGAGGTGGCTGAAAAGGTGATGGATGAGCTCGGGGTGGATCGCGGCCGGGTGATCAACGTCTACAACAAGAGCGACCTCGTCCCCGCGGGCGAGCCGAGGAACGGCGGGCTGTGGATCTCGGCGGCGACCGGGGAGGGCATCCCGGAGCTCAAGGCCGAGCTCGCCCGGCGGCTCGGCTTCGAAGCGCCCTTGCCGGCCGCGCCGCGCGAAGCGATTTCAGGTCTCCTCTAGCCTGGGCGGTCCCGTTTCCCACCCGGGCAGCCTGCGATGAGCGATCTCAGCGCAACGGGCCCGGATCTTTCCCATCTGGAACGGCTGCTCGGGGACGTCCTCCTCGAGGGTGAGATTGTCCGTACGCCGCGGGCCAGAAGCCCGGCCGTTTCGAGCGCGCCAACCACGGCTTCCTGGCCAAGATCAGCCGCGACCTGGGCCGGCCGTCCAAGGAGATCGACCCGGCGGTTCTCGATCTCTTTGCGGACCATCCCTGGCCGGGCAACGTGCGCGAGTTGGAGGCTGCCATCCACCGCGCCTTCGCCCAGTCCAGCGGCAAGATCCGCGAGAGCGCCCGGTCCTGGGCATCGCCAGGAACACTCTGCGGTCGAAGATGAAGAAGTACGGGCTCCAGGGTGGAGGAGTGATTGACAGCCCGAATGTGGTCACGTAATCTGGTCATATGCGGTCGATCCGTGCTTCGGAGTTCAAAGCCAAGTGCCTGGCAATCCTCGACGAGGTCAATCAGACGGGTGAGCCGGTCACGATCCTGAAGCGTGGCCGTCCCGTGGCCCGCCTGTTGCCTCCTGCTGCCACTCCGGGGAAATATCCGCAGGAGTCTCTCCGAGGGACCGTCAAGATTCACGGAGACATTCTTGAGCCCGTCCTTCCCGCGGAGGCCTGGGAATCCGAAGGGCAGACTGATTGAAGCATCTCCTCGATACTCACGTGCTGATCTGGTGGGTGAACGGCAATCCCCGCCTGTCCTCGGAGCAACTGGAGGTTCTTGAGGCGGCTGGAGAGAACGAGCCTCTCTGGGTCTCGGAGATCACTCTCTGGGAGATTGCTACTCTGAGCGAGCTTGGCCGGATCAGCCTTGACTTGCCTGTACGTGATTGGCTGGAGAGGGCCGTCGCCCCACCGCTCGTTCAGTGCCTGCCGATCACTCCCGCAGTGGCTGGCGAAGTGGCCGCGCTGCCCTCGACATTCCATCGGGATCCTGCCGACCGGATCATCGTCGCCTCGGCACGAATCTTGGGAGCCACGCTAATGACTCAGGATGGGCGGATCATCGATGCGGGCTTGGTCCCAATCGTTGCCTGAGGATTAGGCCCTTCCTTCCGAGATCGTCTCAGGCCGCAGAAAACACCGAGCCTCGCACAGCGCTCCAGCCCGAGGGTGCCCGTTTGACACCCCTGCCCCCGCCTTGTACAATCCGCGTCCCTGTGGGGCCGTAGCTCAGCTGGGAGAGCGCTTGAATGGCATTCAAGAGGTCGTCGGTTCGATCCCGATCGGCTCCACCAATCTCCTCTCTTTTTTCCCCTCGCCATCCTTGAATCCTTGAGCGGACCGGTCCGCGCGGGCGAAAGTGTGGTCCTTCCTTGAAACGTCCATGCCCATTTGGCTACACTCCTCGCGGGGATCGAGAGACAGGGTAGCGAGGTTGCACCGGGGGCCCGGGATCGGGGCCGATCGCGGCCTCGTGGTCCTGGAACGCCCTCGGCGTGTCCCCGGTGCGTTAAGATACGGGGATTCCTTCCGGGAGAAGAGCGCCGTGCAGCCAAGGAAAGTGCTGGTCGTTGACGACTCGAAGCTGATGCACAAGATGTACGAGGTGATGTTGCGCCAGTACCCGCTGGTCTATGCCATGGACGGCCGGCAGGCGCTGGACCGCCTGAACGAGCACCCGGACATCGACCTCGTGCTGCTCGACATCAACATGCCCAACATGAACGGCCTGGAGTTCCTGGCCCAGATCCGCTCCGACGGCTCGCGGGCCGGCCTGAACGTCGTCATCATCAGCACCGAGGGGCGCGAGGAGGACACGGCACGGGGTCTGGAAGCGGGAGCCACCGCCTACATCAAGAAGCCGTTCCACAGTGAGGAGATCCTGGACGTCATCGCGCGTCTGGACGCGAAGGGTTCCGCCGCTTGAGCGAGAGGAGCGCCACCGAGACGCCCAAGCGTCTGGATGCGGCCATGGCGGGGCAGGATCTGATCGCCGAGCTGCGCTCGACGCTGGAGCGCGCGGGCGAGCTGATCCGGGTCGTCGAGGCGAACCTGCAGGAGAAGGGGCCAGGCCGGGAGAACCGGGACGAGCCGTCCTCCGAGGACCGCGACGACCGGGTATCCGAGCTGGAGCGCCGGCTGGCGACCGCCGAGTCCGACGTCAAGGAGCTCGCCTCCCGCCTGGTCGACTCCGAGCACCAGGGTGGGCGGCTGATGAACCTCTACGTGGCCACCTATCAGCTCCACGCCACCCTCGACCCGGCCGAGGTGCAGGCCACCATTGCCGAGATCGCCATCAACCTCCTGGGCGCCGAGCAGTTCGTGCTGCTGCTGCGCCGCGACGAGGGGGAGGGCTGCGAGATCGCCCTGATCGAAGGGATGTACGACGGCGTCATGCCGCCCTATGACGTCGAGACCTACACGGGCGGCGACCCGATGGTGGACGCGACCCTGAAGGACGGCGTGCTGCGCCTGGGTCCCGTGAGAGACTCGCAGGCGCTGGCGGCCGTGCCGCTGCGCGTCCAGAACGAGATCGTGGGCGCCCTCGTGCTCCTGAAGCTGCTGGACCACAAGCCGATCCTGCGGGCCGAGGACCGCGACCTGCTCGACCTGCTCTCCGCCCACGCCGCCTCGGCGATGTTCGCCGCGCGGCTCTTCGCCACCAAGGACAGGAAGCTGCGCACGCTCGAGAGCCTGGTGAAGCTGGCGCGCGGGGAGTAGCGGGACGTACCCCCCTAGAACGAAGCCCCATGGGTATCTCTGGCAGCCTCAAGGACGTTTCCGTCGCCGACGTGATGCAGTTCATCCACCTCGGCCGGCGGACGGGCACCCTGCTGCTCGCCCGCGCCCAGGAGAAGGCCATGATCGGCTTCCACGGCGGCCGCCTGGTCTCCGCCCAGGCGCCGCGCACGCCCAAGCTGGGCGACCTTCTGATCTCCTCGGGGATGATCGACCGCGGCATCCTCGAAGGCGCCATCCGTTCCCAGAACGAGGAAATCGACCGCCGGTCCCTGGGGCAGATCCTGATCTCCTCGGGATCGATCGACGCCGAGGGCTTGCGCCAGGTCATCGCCCAGCAGATCGAGCAGGCGGTCTCGGAAGTGATGGTCTGGGAGACCGGCAGCTTCGAGTTCGCCATTGACGATCTGAGGCCTATCGACGACATCGCCCTCTACCCGAGCGACGTGCTGCCGGACGCGGACATCAACACCCAGATGGTGTTGCTGGAGGCGGCGCGGATCTTCGACGGGAGGAACCGTGACAACACCAGCCCTTCGGGTGAAGCGCGGCATGGCTCCTCCTCTTCCTCGGGCGGCTTCGACGGGGACTCGACCCATCCGGCCATCCTCGACAACACGGCCTCGGGCATGGCATCCTCGGGTGTCGCCGTTGCGACTGCGGTGGCCGAGCCGGAGGATCTCGACTCCACGCTCGGCAGTCCCAAGCACGCGGCCGAGTTGCTGCTCCTGCACGTGGTCTCCGAGGACATGCCATTCGCCGAGACGCTGGCCGAGGCCCTCCAGCACGAGGTGGCGGGGGTGGAGATGGCGGGCCTCTCCGAGGCCGGCACCGTGGAGCCCGGCCAGCCGCAGCCGATCGTGCTGGTGGCGGGCCATGCCTACCAGTATCCAAAGGACGCACTCAACGAGTTCGTCTCCAACGCGGCCGACGAGTACGCCGAGCGCGGGATGGCCGGCGAGCCGATCCGCATCGACCTCGACGCCCCCGGCGACGCCGCTTCGGCA
>CAXTNS010000378.1:2736-6836 GCA_964245465.1 uncultured Thermoanaerobaculia bacterium | reverse complement strand
GGTAGAGGGGCACGGGCGGGGGGATTGTAGCGCGCCGGTAGCATTGCTACGACTGTGGTATAGTGCTCCCTGCCAAACCGCTGGCACTACGTCACTTGCTGGCCGGGTAGGCACTACCGACGGAGAGGAGACCCATGCCTTCAACCACGACACCGGTTGAGATTTTCGGCGAGGTCTACCATGTCCGCGGTGGCGATGAAGATGAGTACCTCCAGAGCGTGGCCGACCTCGTGGATCGCAAGATGCGGGAGGTGGCCGAGCACGTGAAGGGTGATACGACCCGGATCGCCATCCTGGCGGCACTCAACTTGGCAGACGAGCTGTTCCGTATTCAAAGCAGGCAAGAAGGGGAACGGGTCGAGATCAGGGAGAAGGTGGCGGCGCTGACAGAGGAATTAACTCAGGCCCTCGATGGTTGATAAGGGCGCTGCAGCAACGCCAGCTCAAGATATGATGGAACTAGGGTTTGCATCCCCTGTGTGGTTCGTGATGGGTACTACGATTGTAGAACCAACATTCATTCCACGGGAGTCTTTTACTCGTGTGGCCCGTGCCAGCCTCGCTCGTACGAGGACGCTAACGGCTCACGAAGCGGACACCCACCTGGCGCGTTTCAGGTTCTAAACGCACGGCCCACACGGCCATGCGGGGGATGCCCTTTTGCCCCTTTCCCTGAGGAGAGGGTCCTCCCAGATCTCGCCGGTCCCTTTGAACGATAAGGGGTAACCGGTGAACACCGAAATCATCATCCTGGCCGCGTCGATTTTTTTCGCCGCGGTCGCTGTCCTGGTCCTGGTCTTCGGATGGAAATCCATCCGCCAGGAAGGGCGGCGCATCCTGGAGCAGTCCCGCCAGGACGCCGCACAGGTCGTGGAGGACGCCAAGCGCCAGGGCGAAGCCCAGATGCGCGAGGCCGAGGTCGCGGCCAAGGAGAAGCTCCTCCAGGCGCGTAGCGAGTTCGAGAAGTTCTCGCGCAAGCGCCGTTCGGAGATCGAGGTGCAAGAGCGCCGCCTCACCCAGAAGGAAGACACCCTCGACAAGCGGACGGACGAGCTGACCCGCCGGGACAAGGAATTGTCCCAGCTCGACCGCTCCCTGGTGACTCGCGAGAAGAGCGTCGAGAAGCGCGAGGGGGAGCTCGAGCGCATGATCGACGAGGAGCGGGTGAAGCTGGAGCAGATCGCCGGCCTCACCGCCCAGCAGGCCCGCGAGGAGCTGGTGCGGGTGATGGAGGACGACGCCAAGATCGAGGCCGCCCACATCGTCAAGCGCATCGAGGATGAGGCCCGCGAGCAGGCCGGCCGGCAGGCCCAGCGCATCATCGGCATGGCCGTCCAGCGGTCGGCTTCGGACTACGTCTCGGAGACCACGGTCTCGGTCGTCATGCTGCCCAACGACGAGATGAAAGGTCGCATCATCGGCAGGGAAGGCCGGAACATCCGCGCCCTGGAAATGGCGACCGGGGTCGACCTGATCGTGGACGACACGCCGGAGGCCGTGATCCTCTCGGGCTTCGACCCGTTCCGCCGCGAGGTGGCCCGGGTGGCGCTCGAACGGCTGATCGTGGACGGCCGCATCCACCCGGCGCGCATCGAGGAGATCGTCGAAAAAGTAAAGGCCGAGTTCGAGCAGAAGATCCTCCAGGAGGGCGAAGCGGCCCTGCTGGAGCTGGGCATCCCCGGCGTCCACCCGGAGCTGCTCAAGCTGCTCGGCCGCCTGCGCTACCGCACCTCCTACGGCCAGAACGTGCTCCAGCACAGCAAGGAGGTGGCCTTCCTGGCCGGCACCATGGCCGCCGAGCTGCGGGCCAACGTGGCCGTGGCCCGGCGCGGCGGCCTGCTGCACGACATCGGCAAGGCCATCGATCGCGAGATCGACGGCACGCACCTCCAGATCGGCATCGACCTGCTGCGCAAGTATGGGGAGACCGAGGAGGTCGTCCACTCCATGGCCTGCCACCACGGCGACTACGATCCCCAGACGGTGGAGGCCGTGCTGGTGACGGCGGCGGACGCGCTGTCGGCGGCCCGCCCCGGCGCCCGGCGCGAGGTGCTGGAGACCTACGTCAAGCGCCTCGAAAAGCTGGAGGAGATCGCCTCCAACTTCAAGGGCGTGCAGAAGACGTTCGCCATCCAGGCCGGCCGCGAGATCCGCATCATCGTCGACAGCGGCAAGATCGGCGACGAACAGGCCCTCTGGCTGTCCAAGGACATCGCCCGGAAGATCGAGCAGGAGCTGACCTATCCCGGGCAGATCAAGGTGACGGTGATCCGCGAGACCCGCTCGGTCGAGTACGCCCGATGAAGCTCCTTTTCGTGGGGGACGTCATCGGCAAGCCGGGGCGGCGTGCCCTGCGCAACCTGCTGCCCCGGCTGGTGGACCACCACCGGGCGGACTACGTGGTGGTCAACGTCGAGAACTCGGCCGGCGGCTTCGGGGTCACCCCCGACGTGCTGCGCGAGATCCAGGACCTGCCCATCGACGTCTACACCACGGGCAACCACGTGTGGGACAAGAAGGAGGCCATGGACCTGCTCGACCGCGTGCCCCACCTCCTGCGCCCCGCCAACTACCCCGAGGGGAACCCGGGCAAGGGGCTCCACGTGGGCGAGACGGCGGCCGGCATCCCCGTCGCGGTGATCAACCTGGAGGGGCTGGTCTTCATGCACAACCTGGAGTCCCCCTTCCGCACGGCCGACCGGCTGCTCAAGGGGCTCGACCCCAGGGTGAAGGTGGTGATGGTGGACTTCCACGCCGAGGCCACCAGCGAGAAGCAGGCCATGGGCTTCTACCTGGACGGCCGGGTGAGCGCCGTCCTGGGCACCCACACCCACGTGCCCACGGCCGATGAGCGGATCCTCCCCAAGGGCACGGCCCTCCAGACCGACACCGGCATGACGGGTCCCTACGAGTCCATCATCGGCATGCGGGCCGACAAGGTCCTGAAGCGCTTCCTCCTCCAGACCCCCTCGTCTTTCGAGGTCGCCAAGCGCGACGTGCGCCTCGCCGGAGCCGTCGTCGATGTCGACGAGTCGACCGGCAAGGCCCGCGGGATCGAGCGCCTGCTGGTTCCCGACACGGAAGAGTAGCCGGCTGTCTCCTCTCGGGCCCACCGCACACCTCTCTACTGCACGATCCGCCCCTGGAGCTCCAGGCTGCCGTCCGGCCGGTGGCGCACCAGGTCTCCCGTGCGGTACATCCGCGCTCCTGATTCGACGGAGAAGGGGTCCGGCACGAACCGCTCCGCCGTCAGCTCCGGCCGGCCCAGGTAGCCGCGGGCCAGGGTCTCGCCCGCCAGGCAGAGCTCCCCCACCGCGCCCGGGGGCACGGGGCCCAGGGACCGGTCGAGCACGTAGGCGCGGGTGTTGGCGATGGGCCGGCCGATCCCCGGCGCCGATTCCCCTTGAGGAGCGACGCGTCCGGCCGTGGCCACCCCCGTGCTCTCCGTGGGGCCATAGTGGTTGACCAGCGCGTAGGGGAGGTCCGGCGCGGGACGGCGCACGAGGCGGTCGCCGCCCGTGAGGAGCCAGCGCAGAGAGAGACCTTCCGGGACCGGCTCCGCCAGCACGGCCTCGGCCAGCGGCGTGGGGAGGAAGGAGGCGGTGATCCCCTCCTCCGCCATCCAGCGGACGAGCCTGGGAGGCGACAGGGCCGCCTCCGGCGGCGGGATGTGCAGGGACGCTCCAGCGGTGAGTGGCGCCCATGTCTCCCAGACCGAGGTGGCATGACCCGGGCCGGCCATCAGGGTGCTCCGGTCCCCCGGGCCGAGGCCGTAGGTGTGGCGATGCCAGGCGATGAAGCTGGAGAGCCCTCGGTGGCACAGCTCGGTCCCCTTGGACAGGCCCGTGGAACCGGAGGTGTAGATGACGTAGGCGAGCCCGTCCGGCCCCGCGTCAGTCCACGCGCCCCGCCCCGGCTCCGAGTTCTCTTCCCAGCCGGCCGCCAGCACGAGGGCCGCGCCGGAATCGCGGAGCATCTCGCTCTTCCGCTCCTCCGGTTGGGCCGGATCGATCGGCAGGCAGGTCCCGCCCGCCGCCAGCACGGCGAGGGCGGCGGTGACCAGCTCGGGAGAGCGTTCGTAGCGGAGAGCCACCACCGTC
>CAXTNS010000378.1:1193-2726 GCA_964245465.1 uncultured Thermoanaerobaculia bacterium | reverse complement strand
CCACGCCTTGCCGGCGGAGCTGGCGGGCCAGGTTGCCGGCCCTCTCGGCCAGCTCCCCGTAGGTGAGCCGGTCGCTGCCATCATCGCCGTTCCAGGCGAGGGCGATGGCCTCGGGCGTCCGCTCCGCCCACCGGCGGAACAGGAGGTGGACCGGCTCGTCCGGGACGTCCGCCTCGGTGTGGTTCCACTCCCCCAGGACCTGCCAGCGCTCCGCCTCGTCCAGCAGCGGCAGCTCCGAGAGCCGCGCCACGGGGGCCCGCTCGATCCCCGCATCTATCCCCGCAATAAGGACGCCCAGGTGGCCCAGCAGGCGCCGGACCGTCACGGCCTCGAACAGGTCCGTGCTGTACTCGGCCCGCAGCACCGTTCCACCGGCGCGGCGCTCCAGGGAGACGGCGAGGTCGAGCTCGGCCGTGCCGGGGTGGCTCTCCTCCACCTCCACCTCCAGGCCCGGCCCCAGCTCCGGCGCCGTCCCCTCCTGCGGGAGGGCGAAGGCCACCTGGCAGAGCGGCATGCGCGAGAGGTCCCGGTAGGACACCAGCTCTTCCACCAGCCGCTCGAACGGCAGCTCCTGGTGGATGTAGGCCGACAGGGCCGTCTCCCGCACCCGGTCCAGCAGCTCCGAGAACGACGGATCGCCCCCGAGGTCCGTGTGCAGCACCAGCGTGTTGACGAAGCAGCCGATCATCTCTTCCGTGCCGAGGTGGTTGCGGTTCGCCACGGGGGTGCCGATGGACAGACCGGTGCGGCCCCGGCCGCAGGTGTAGCGGTGGAGGAGCGTCTGCAAGGCCGCCAGGAACGCCATGAACGGTGTGGCTCCCCGGGTCTGGGCGTACCTCTCCAGCCGCCTCCCGAAGCGTGCCGGGAGGGTCAGCCGCTCGACGGCTCCCCGGCCGCTCTGTACGGCCGGTCGCGGGTGGTCCGCCGGCAGCTCCAGGGGCTCCGGATCCTGGCCCAGCCGCGAGCGCCAGAAGGCCAGGTGCCCCTCCAGCATCGCGCCCGCGAGCCGTTCCCGCTCCCACGCCGCGTAGTCCGAGTACTGCAGGGGCAGCGGCTCCAGGGGCGACGGCCGGCCGGCGGCGAAGGCCTGATAGAGGGTCCCCAGCTCCTCGGCCAGGACCTCGTACGACCAGTCGTCGGAGACGATAGGATGGAAATTGAGCAGTAGCGCGTGCTCGGTGCCGGAGAGCCGCACCAGGGCGGCGCGGAACAGCGGGCCCCGCTCCAGGTCGAACGGCCGCCGGCTCCACTCCTCGATCAGCCGGGTCTCCTCTTCGCGAAGCACGGCCGCTGTCAGATCCATCAGCGGCAGGCCCTGGGGCCGGAACGGCTGGACGACCTGGACCGGCTCGCCCTCCTCGATCCCGAAGACCGTCCGCAGGGTCTCGTGGCGGCGCGCGATCTCGTCGAGCGCCTTCTCCAGCACCACCGGCTGGAGAGGGCCCCGGATCCGGTAGACCGAGGGCATGTTGCAGGCCGCTGCGTTGCTCCGCAGCCGGTCGATGAGCCAGAGCCGCCGCTGGGCGAAGGAGA
>CAXTNS010000378.1:0-1183 GCA_964245465.1 uncultured Thermoanaerobaculia bacterium | reverse complement strand
CCGGCTGGTCCCCCGGCTCGACGGTCAGCGCCTCCGGCGTCTCCTGGGCCCAGCTTTCAAATTGTTGGTGGACCGGCAGGTCCGGGGTCTCCGTTTCCGTCCGGTTCCCTGGGATCGGTAGATTAATAAGCTCTTTAGAGTCCTTCATTTAAGACAGTTCTTGGCTCTTGGAGGGGGAGCTCTCCTCTAAGGTGTGGCTGCGGGCTCCCGTGGGGACAAGCTGAGCCAAGAACCATCCAAAACGGGCACACGGGACCCCGTGTACCCGTCAAAGAAACGGAATGGGGAGAGCGGTCTACTGGCCTTGGCCCTGGTTCGGCGGCTCGGGCCAACGGATGAAGTAGCCGTCCATCCAGGAGATGTCCTGGTCGGTGTCTCCGGGCGAGAACGATTCGATCACGTAGACGTCGCCCGAGAACTTGCCTTCCCGGCCGGCGCTGCGCAGGCCCATGGCCTGGATGGCGTTCGGGTCCGTGGTGTTCAGGTGGAACTCATAGGCATGGCCCCAGCCGTCCTTCTCCGGGATCGACGCGATGTACTTGGGGACCAGGATCTTCGTGAGCTCCTCCCGCGAGATCGCTGGAACGGAGTTGATGTCGGCGGACTTCGCCTCCGCCTCGGCTGCGGCCTTCTTGTGAGCCTCCTCGCTGCGCTTGGGAGCCATTTCGTCCTTGTACCAGGCGTACATGGCCGTGCCGACGTTGCGGATGTCGACGATCGTCTGCCGCTGGGGCTGGAGGTCGGCGGGCTGGGCGCTGGCTGCCGTCAGCGGGGCCAGGGCGAGCAGGGTGACGGCCCCCAGACAGAGGGCGGATCGGATGCGAGCGTTCATCGTTCTTCTCCTTTAATAAGTCAGGACGGGATCCCTGTCGGAGAAGAGTGTATCAGTGATGTACTACACTGGCAATACAGCTCCTACGGCTTCCTGAACAGCACGTACCCCTCCCTGGAGTCCGCGTCCCGCGCCACCTCCGTCATAGGAGGCAGGCCCACGAGCTTCCCGAGATCGTCCCGCTGGGCCAGCAGCCAGACCCGGCCGGGACGGGCTAGGAAGGCGCGGAGTTTCGCCTCGCTGTCGAGGTCCACGCAGAAACGCCCGGTGTAGAAGAGGAACGTGGAGTCCAGCCGGGGATAGATCCCGTAGGCGTCTCCCGGGGCCATGCGGGTCCCCAGCTCCCGGGAG
>CAXTNS010000377.1:0-6846 GCA_964245465.1 uncultured Thermoanaerobaculia bacterium | reverse complement strand
GTGTTAAGACGGTGGCTATCCAAGAAATTTTTCTCTTATCATCTCTCGCGCTACTTACACTCACAAGCACGCGCCCCAATCTACTGGCAAATTGCAACGACTTCGGCCAGCTACTCGGTATGGATGTATTTTCACGCATTGACCCGAGATACGTTCTACAAAATTCAGAATGAATTTCTAACACCGAAGTTGCAGCACGAAGAGCGAAAGCTTGACCGGCTTCGCTCCGAGCTTACCTCTTCGCCAGGAGCGACAGAACGCAACAGCCTTGCTGTACAGGAAGTTTTCGTTGAGGAACTCCGCCTGTTCCTTGAAGAGGTGAAACTCGTAGCCCCAGTTTGGAATCCAAGCATAAATGACGGCATCATCATCAACTTCGCCCCCCTCTGGCGCCTCGTGCCTCACCACAAGCCCTGGCAGAAGGAGCTGAAAGCCACTTGGGAAGCCCTTTGCGCCGGCGAGTACGACTGGGCGCACATTGCCATGCACCTGTGGCCGGAGCGGGTCGTGCCGAAGTGCGCGACCGACCGGAGCTTCGCCATTGCCCATGGGCTCGAAGATGTGTTCTGGATGGAGGACAAGGACGGGAAATGGAAACCGCGTCTCGTACCGATCCGTCCTGTCGCAGAGCTAGTGAGCGAGCGAACGTCGCAGACGGTGAAGGCGGCTCTGAGGAGCTTGCTCGAAGCCCCGGTTGCCCCCTCGGGCCGCCCGCGCCGCTTGCGCAGAGCTGGAGGAGCGACGGCATGAGACATCCGCTCCACGAATATCTCGCGAAGCAGATCGGCGAGAGGCTGAAGAAACACAAGACCGTCGTCTGGTACGACCCTCCTTCGGACTTCTCTGCGTTTATAGACGAGTTGGTCGAGGCCAGGAACCGAACGGACGGTCTCCATTCCGTTCAAGTTGGGGGCACCGACGCCTGGCTGGTGACGTACGCGGGCTCCTTCTTCGCGTTGCGCAAGTCGGTCGAGCACCTTGTAAACGACGAGGTGCCTGTTCCGGTGCTGATCTATGTCCCAAGTGTCGAGCACGACCCGAAGGGTTCCGTGCTGATGGAGCTGGAGAAAGCCGGTGAGATGTATCAACGCACCCTCCGGCAGGTTGCCAGATCTGTGCTCCAGTCTCTCTACACCGCCGGCGTCATCGACGATCTTACGAGAGACGGAGTCACCTATCAGGATCTCGCCCGCGCCTGCTCCGAGGGCGCTTCCGCCGAGTCTCCCTCCATCCTCAAGATTATCTTCCACGAAGCCAAGGACAGCGACTCCCTCCTGGCCTTGTGGCTCGCGGACGACTCGCGGGACGGTGAGATCGAAAAGAAGGACGCCCGGCACGAGCTCGTCAAGCTCATCCAGTCGCGGATCGGGATCGATTTGACGGCGGAGGAGAAGATCTCGAAGCTAAGAACTCTTTGCCTTCGGTACGTGCTGCTTGGTGAGCTTCGGCTCGACCTTCGATGCCCGGTTCCGGACGCGCTCCGGGGCGTGCCAATGCCTTCGGGACAGGGCAAAGAGACCGCTGTGCGGAAAATCGCCCAGCTCCTCCGTTCAGACTACGGCGACGCGTACCCCGCGCTGGCGGATCGAATCGAAAGCGAGCTTAACCTTGTCGGCGTCGCTCTGCCGCCCGGAGCGCTGGGTGCCATCGATACGTTTCGTTTCGAGGAGCGGGTGCTCCTCGGGTATTGCGGCGAGCTCATCGTCCAGGGCAAATACGGCGAGGCGCTGGAGATCGTGGCCGAGCGCGAGCACAGCTTCTGGCTCGACCGCGACCTCTCCCGGAAAGCGCAGTGGGAAGCCTGCCGGCGCATGGCCGAGCTGGGGGCGATCGCGGAGGAGGTCCGTACGGCGATCGACAAGGCGCCCAGGGAGGCCGCCGCCTGGATCGAGGCCTACGCGCGGAAGGACGGCTGGTATCGCCTGGACCTGGCGCAGCGGCGGCTCGAAACCTGGGTGGCCCGCCTCGAAGAGGAGCCCGCAGAAAGGCCGTTGGGACTCTTACGGCGTGCTTACGAGGAAGTGTGCTCGCGGCTGGCGGAGCGTTTTTGCCAAGCCCTCGACCGGGCGCATTGGTCCGTTCCGGTATTCCTCCAGCAAACGCATATCCACGCCGAATTGATCGCGACACGGCCGGCGCCGGTGGCGTATTTCGTGGTCGACGCCATGCGCTTCGAGATGGGGCTCGAGCTGGCGGAGCGGCTTCCGGAAACGGCGGAGGTGACGGTCCGCCCCGCGATGGCGGCCCTGCCGACCATCACTCCGATCGGCATGGCCGCCCTCCTTCCGGGAGCCTCGGCGACCTTCAGCGTCGCCGACCAGAACGGGAAGCTCGGAGCCAGGATCGACGATGCCTTTCTCCCCGACCTGGGTAGCCGCAAGAAGCTGATGGCCGCCCGCGTTCCCGGTGCCGTAGATCTTGCGCTAGACGAGCTCCTCAGCCTGCCGGCCTCCAAGCTGAAGAAGCGGATCGAAGGAGCTCCACTGATCGTCGTGCGGTCCCAGGAGATCGATCAGGCCGGCGAGACGGGTTTCACCTTCCAGGCGCGGCAGGTGATGGACACGGTGATCGACAACCTCGCCCGGGCGATCAAGAAGCTGGGGAGCCAGGGAATCGAGCACTCGGTGGTCACTGCGGACCACGGCCATCTCTTCTTCCCGACCGACCGCGAGGAGGCCATGCGGATCCATCCTCCCGGAGGCAAGCAGGTGGCGCTGCACCGCCGGTGCTGGATCGGCCGTGGCGGCACGACCCCTTCTGGCTGCCTTCGAGTCTCCGCAGCGGTGCTCGGGTACGACGCGGACCTGGATTTCGTCTTCCCGGTCGGCACGGGCGTGTTTAGGGCCGGAGGGGATCTCGCCTATCATCACGGTGGGGCAAGCCTGCAGGAGCTGGTGATCCCGGTGCTGGGGATCCGTCTTCCAGGGCGGGCGAAAGAACGGGCGATGCAGTCGCCGGTCCTCGTCTCCGGCCTGCCCGAGGTGGTCAAGAACCGGATCTTCAGCGTCGTGCTGAAGCTGGACAGCCTCTTCCCGGCCGTGGTGAAGCCGCTCCTCACGGCGGGCGGACAACAGGTAGGAGAGGCCGGGATGGCAGTGAACGCGGAGCTCGATCGGGCGACGGGGAGCGTCACCCTCCAGCCCGGCGAGGAAGCGACGGTCGCGCTGCTCCTGACCAGCGAAAACGTGGAGGCGGTGCGGATCGTCATCCAGGACCCGACGACAGACGCTGAGCTCTACCGGTCGCCGAAGGACATTCCCATTCGGCTGGAAATGTGAGATATGGATCTAAAAATCGAATCCGAAACCGCCACTCCCCCGGTCGCGCCGCCCGCGCGGGATGCGCTCGACGACAAGGCCAACCGGCTGTTCGCGGGAAAGGTCGTGCGCAAGGACCTGGTTCGGAAAGTGAAGATTGGTGCGAACGTTCCGGTCTTCGTTCTGGAGTACCTTTTGGGCAAGTATTGCGCCTCGTCCGACGAGCTGTCCATCCAGTTGGGGCTGCAGGTCGTGAACGACACGCTCGCAAACAACTACATCCGGCCAGACGAATCGATCAAGGCCCAGAGCCGCGTGAAGGAGGCGGGCCGCTATACCTTCATCGACAAGGTGAAGGTCCGGCTGGTGGATTCGGACTATTGGGCGGAGGCGGTCAACTTCGGGAGCAAGTACCTTCACGTCCCGACCCATTACGTGCGCGATTACGAGCGGCTCCTCACCGGTGGGATCTGGGCTCAGCTCGATCTCCGCTTCGAGTACGACGAGGAGACCAAGGGCAAGTATCCCTTCTGGATCGAGAAGCTCACGCCCATCCAGATCGCGACGTTCGATCTCGAAGACTATCGCCGCGTGCGGCGCGAATTCGCCTCGGACGAGTGGCTCGACCTCATGGTTCGCAGCATGGGGTATGAGCCGTCCCAAATGACGCGCCGGCTGAAGCTCCACTTCCTGGTGCGATTGATCCCGCTGGCGGAGCGCAACTACAACCTCGTGGAGCTTGGCCCGCGGGGGACAGGCAAGACCTACGTTGTCCAGGAGGTCTCACCTTATGCGGCCCTCCTAACCGGCGGCACGACCGTCGCTAACCTGTTCGGTCACCTGACGGGCCGGCACAAAGGCATGGTGCAGATCTGGGACGTGGTGGGATTCGATGAGGTGGCGGACCTCCAGAAGATGCCCAAGGAGGTCGTCACCACCTTGAAGACCTACTGCGAGTCGGGCATTTTCCAGCGCGGCCAGGAGTCCGCATCAGGGGACGCGAGCCTCGCCCTGTTCGGCAACACTAATCAGCCGATCGACGTTATGGTCCACACGGGCCATCTTTTCGCCCCCATGCCGGACGTCATCCGTGACGACATGGCCTTCATCGACCGGCTCCACTTCTATCTCCCGGGCTGGGAGATGCCGAACATGCGCAACGAGCTCTTCACGGACCATTACGGTTTCGTAGTCGACTACCTGGCCGAGGCGCTCCGGGAGATGAGGAGGCACAACTTCACGGAAGTCATCGATCGCCATTTTTCATTGGGAGCGCACCTTAATGCCCGAGATCGCAAGGCTGTGCGCAAGACCGTCTCCGGTCTCATGAAGATTCTCTATCCCCACGGGGAGGCCAGCCGGGAGGAAATGGGAGAGATCCTTGAGCTTGCCCTGGAAGGGCGCCGGCGAGTGAAAGAGCAGCTCAAGAAGATGGGTTCCTTCGAGTACTACCATACCTCTTTTAGCTACACCCTCCAGGAGAGCGGGGACGAGCGGTTCGTCGGCATTCCCGAGCAGGGGGGCCGCGACCTCATTTCGTCCGACCCGCTGCCGCCCGGCACTGTCTACACGGCGGGCGTGACGGCCGACGGCACCGTGGGGCTCTACCGTGTCGAAGTGTCGATCGCCCATGGAACGGGGAAGCTACGAACGGCCGGTGGAGTCGCGGGCGCAATAAAGGAATCCGTTCAGCGGGCGTTCAGCTATACCCAGGCGAAGAAGACGGAGCTCGGCATTGGCCGCGAGCTCGACACGTCGGAGATCCACGTCGAGGTGATCGACCTGCTGGGCAACCGGATTGAGGCGGAGGTGGGAGTCGCCTTCTTCGTTGCCTGCTATTCCGCGTTCCGCAAGGCGCCCGTGAGCCCGGCGCTTCTGGTGCTTGGCGACATGAGCGTCCAGGGCAACATCAAACCGCTCCGCTCCCTGGTGGAGCCGCTCCAGATCGCCAAGGACAACGGCGCGAAGAGGGCGCTCATCCCCATCGAGAACAAGCGGAGCTTCCTCGAAGTGAGCGCCGACATCGTGGAGCACGTCGATCCGATTTTCTACGGAGATCCGAAAACGGCCGCGATGAAGGTCCTGGGCCTGCTCTAGCTTAGGTAACCAGAGATCGGGAGAGGTTGGGGCACTCCGTTCGCATCAGTTCGGCAAAGCGTCGCAGAAAACGCGAATCGTTTAGGGTGGGGGAGACTCAGCCCAACCCAACAAGTCCTCCGGCGCGACGGCTTCATTGAGGTCTTCCGACAGCCTATGGACTAAGCCTGACCCTCACCGGGAGAGGGCGGGGGAGTTGATCTAAATAATTGAAAGTAGGACATTTCTGCCATTCGCCTCGGTCCAAAGGTAACAGTTAGGTTACGTGGCAGAGGACCAAAGGCTACTCGGCGTCCCTTCCAGTCGCATGGTAGCTCAACACGTCTCGTAGCGGGAAGGTTCCCACGGTTGCGACGGGTCAGCACCGCACGACAGAGCAGGAGTGAACCGGCTCTCCTATCCTGGCCCGGTTACCTCGATCCAGACGACGGCTCGCCCGCTGGTCAGTGACCGAAGCACAGGATGGAGCTGAACATAAATTGAGGGTCCCTCCTCTCCCAAGCGTTGGAAGAAGGCGACGGGGCCTTGTCCGCCAGCTTCAGGCTCGTCCTGAAGGCTCCCTGAAAGTTTCAGTGCGGACTCGGCCTCTCTGGCCGGGAGTGGGCGCACCTCTTCAACTTCCAGCCACGGCTCGCCTTCCCGGAGCACCTGGAGGAAAGCTGCCTGGAGACCATGAAAATCGCATTTCAGAGCATCGAGTACTGCTGTCAGACTTTGCAGAGCAGGAAAGCACCTTCCGGTCTCGTAGGTGGAGAGCATCGCCTTGGTGATTCCGGCTTGGTTGGCAACGGCCACCTGGGTCAGACCTCGTTGAGTCCTCAGAAATCTCAAAGCCTTGCCGAGGCCCTCCGGTTGGAGAGGGGTACCGGTACCAGGAGTCCGTTTCCGGATGGCGTTGAGCGCCTCCTGAAGAGAGCGATAGTCCTCGGTGAGAGCATTGAGGATTGCCGTCAAGCTCGGAAACGACGGGACCTTGTGACCCACTTCATAGGAAGAGAGCATCGCCTTTGTTACCTTCGCACGGGCGGCCACCTCCCCCTGCGACAGATTGCGCCGGGCACGCAGGAGCCGCAGGGCGTTTCCTAGCTCGACACTTGAAACTATGCCATTAGCCACCCAGTTCATAGCTGTCCTCTCCTCCTGATGCCCTACGGTGTTTTCCCGATTGGATGAGATCGCTCAATTGCTGCCACAAATTCGGCTCCAAAGAAGGCTGAGCGTGGAGTTGGCGGAACTTCTCTGCGAGCTTTTCGCGCAAGTCCCTTACTGCGTCTTCGGGCGTGTTCGCCATCCCTCGGAGTGGCACTTCGGGAATGGACGCTCTCCAGAAGACCGTTCGTAGCGGCGCCACCAGCACGAGTAGGGGATGCACCAAGGCCAATCCAGGATCGGGAAGGGTGTGGATCTCGACCACCTCGGCCGGCCTCCTTCTCAAGCCCTCGAAAGCGGTTCTGACCGCCTTCGAGAGCGCCGTGGCCTCGCTGGCGAGTTG
>CAXTNS010000376.1:4409-6850 GCA_964245465.1 uncultured Thermoanaerobaculia bacterium | reverse complement strand
CCCCGAAGAAGAGGCCGTGTTTGGCGTCGAGGCGCGTGGTCTCGCCCGCGCGCAGCCCGTCGGCCAGGCGGCGCAGGCGCTCGGCGGCCTCGGAGGGCTTGGCGGCCACCACCGCCGCCCGGGCCGGGCCGGAGCCCGTGTGGTAGGCGAGCCCGGCCGCGAGGTCCGTCAGCTCGGCGCGGGAGAGGCGCTCGGCCTTCTCGGCCAGCCCCTCGGCCAGATCCGCCAGGGCGGCCGGATCGGCCGCGTCCAGGAGCAGCAGCTCGGCGTCCTGCCAGGAGGCGAGCATCTCGCGCTCGCGGACGGCCAGCGAGCGGCGGCGCAGGGGCGCGTCCCCTTCCAGCACCACGTGGGTGTTGATGCCGCCGAAGCCCATGGCCGAGACGGCGGCGCGCAAGGGCTGGCCGGCGGGCCAGGGCTCGCCCTGCTGGAGCACGCGCAGGGGCGCGTCCGCGGCCTGAAGCTCGGGGTGAGGCTCCTCGCAGCCCGTGGTGGGCGGCAGCACCTGGGAGTGGACGGCGAGCGTGGCCTTGATCAGCCCCGCCACCCCGGCCGCGGCCTTGGTGTGGCCGATGTTGGCCTTGATGGAGCCCAGGGCGGCTTGCGAAGCCGGGATCTCATTCGTAGCGCCGGCCTCGCGCCGGGCCGAGGAGAGCGCCGCCAGCTCGGCCGCGTCGCCCACGGAGGTGCCCGTGCCGTGCCCCTCGAAGTAGCCCACGGTGTCGATGCCGAAGCCGGCCCGCCGGTAGGCCCGGGCCAGGGCGATCTTCTGCCCCTCGGACTCGGGCCGGCTGATGCCGCCATGGCCGTCGGAGGAGATGCCCCAGCCGCGGATGACCGCGTAGGTGCGGCAGCCCAGGCGCGCCGCCTCCCCCTCGCGCATCAGCACCACGAAGCCGCACCCCTCGCCGGGGAAGAAGCCCGCGGAGCGCGCGTCGAACACCCGCATCTCGCCGTGAGCGAGCGCCCCCACGCGGGCGAAGCCCACCAGCTCGAAGGGATCGAGCGAGAGGTCCACCCCGCCCGCCAGGGCCACGTCCAGGTCGCCCGCGGCCAGGGCCGAGCAGGCGTTGGCCACGGCGAGGAGCGAGGCGGCGCAGGCGCCGTCCAGCGTGTAGCCGCCGCCGTGGAGGTCGAAGTGGTTGCAGATGCGGCCGGCGATGGTGTTGGAGAGGCCGCCCGCGAGCGACTCCTCCATGGGTACGGGGAAGGGCTCCTTGTAGGAGGTCTCCATCCGGCCGAGAACCTCGTCGATCCGCCCTTCCTCCCAGCCCTGCTCCGTGAGCGTGCCGGCGAGCACCCTGCGCACATAGGGCCAGCGCAGCCGCAGGGTGTTGGAACGCGAGAACTCGCCGGTGAGGGTGTTGCCGAGGAGCACTCCGGTGACGTCGCGGGGCAGGCCCTCGGCGTCCGGGAAGCCGGCGTCGGCGAGGGCCTGGGCCGCGACCTCCAGGGCCAGCCAGTGGGCGTGGTCGGTCGCGCGGAAGGTGCGGCCGGCCACCCGGAAGCGCACGCGGTCGAACTCCCAGCCTTCGAGGAGAGCGGCCTCGATCGTGTACAGGCTGTCCGGATCGTCCAGGTCCGTCGTCCCCGGAGAATAATCGGCGAGATTCAGCCGCTCCGGCGGCACCTTGCGGAAGGCGCGCCGCCGGGCGAGCACGTTCTCCCACAACTCGCCCGGAGTGCGGGCGTCCGGGTAGCGGCACGCCATGCCGACGATGGCAATGCCTTCGCTCATCTCAGGCCTCCGCCGGCACCCGGACGTCCATCCCCGATTTGGCCCGGGCCTCGGCCCGCTGGGCCGCCAGAGCTTTCAGGTAGAGGATCACTCCCCGGCCGGTGCAAACGGCGCTCAAGCCGAAGAACAGGCCGAACACGACGTGGAACGCCATCAGCGTGCCGTAGGCCGCCGCCACCGCCGCCCCGAAGGCGACCTGGCCGCGCGCGGTGGTCGGCGTCGTCGCCGGGTCCGTCACCATGTAGAAGGTGAACAGGAGGAACGCCACGCCCGTCATGGGGTTGAGCGAAGGCAGGAAGGCGTTGCCGAGCAGGAAGTGGCGCACGGTCGCTTGCAGCACGAAGCAGCCGAGCCAGGAGCCGATGAGCGGCAGGCGCTTGGTGAACATGCCGTTCAAGAACGTGCCCGAGCAGACGATGACGCCAGGGAGCAGCCAGTCCCAGCCGCCCGAGAGGTTCTCGGTGAACATGTAGGGCTGGGCGATGCCCACCCACGGGAAGGCCAGGAGCGTGGCCGTGATCCCCAGGTTCGAGGGGTTGAAGAAATGCCGGCTCGAGCCGTTGGTGCCCACCCGGAAGAGATGCTTGGAGGAGATGGCCACCACGGCCGCGAAGGCTACCGGCAGCAGCCGGTCGTTGGCGTAGAGCAGCATCGCGCACGCCAGGCCGGTGATGTGGGCCGAGAGCAGGAAGTCGATGGTCTG
>CAXTNS010000376.1:3882-4399 GCA_964245465.1 uncultured Thermoanaerobaculia bacterium | reverse complement strand
CCGCGAGAGCAGCCATTCGAGGAGGATCTCCGTCGAGTAGGCCGCGAGCAGGGCCACGACGGGCTGGGCCAGCGACTGCTCGAAACCGAGCACCGTGTGGCCCAGGACGTTCAGGATGGTGATGGCGCTGGCAAACCGCCGCAGCGCCGCTAGGCGCATGTCCTTTCCCGCAGGCTTCACCGTCGTCTCAGCCATTCCTCAACCCACCTTTCCCGTAAAACCCTTCGAATCTCCGAGGACCACCCGGTGTCTGCCCGGTGTCAACTGCAACGTCTTCGCGAACACCCGTCCCGCGCCGTCCCGGAAGCGTACGTCCACCTTGACGTGCGCGTTCAAGGGCAGGGGTCCCAGACCAAAAAAGATCTCGGGCGACCGCTTGCCCGAGTGGCCGCTGCCGCCGTCCCGCAGCGACGCCAGGAACTTCTTCTCCCGGTCGTCGATCTTGCCGTCGGACATGAGCAGGTTCTTCAGCCACCGCGTCTCGTTCGCGTCGATGCTGCCGTCCGCCAGCAGCACC
>CAXTNS010000376.1:0-3872 GCA_964245465.1 uncultured Thermoanaerobaculia bacterium | reverse complement strand
CCGGCAGGGTGAGCACCGCCTCCGCACCCGCGGCCGGCCGCGATGCCTGCGGGTCGGATCCCGCCGGCAGCCGCAGGTCGAGCACCAGCGAGGCGTTGTGAAGCGGCGAGTCGTTGCGCAGGTACCACGAAGGCTCCCACTGGTTGGCGATGGCGAAGTCGAGGTCGCCGTCGCCATCCGTGTCGGCGATGGCGATGGCCCGGGTCACGTGGCTGTCGTCCAGCCCGATCTCGGGGGCGAGGTCGTAGTACCGGCCGTCCTTCGCCCGCACGAAGAAGGGGTTGTGCAGGTGCCCGGAGAGGTCGTCGCCCGGCTTGAAGTTGGGCCACGCCGCCGTGTTGTTCATGTTGTTGTCGTTGCCCATGGCCAGCTCGTGAAGCTCGGGCCAGCGGTTCTTCTCGCCGCGCAGGAAGCCGATGGCCTGGAGCGCCTCGGGCACACCGTCGGCATCGAAGTCGGCCAGGCGGGCGTCCCAGCCCCAGCCGCTCCTCGACAGCCCCAGGTCCTCGCCCTTGTCCACCCAGGGAGCCACGCCCTTCTTGATGGGGCTGAGGTCGCCTGTGCTCATCCACAGGAAGTGGCTCTCTTCCAGAGCGTAGTTCTGGGCGATGTTGCTCACGTACATGTCCAGGATGCCGTCGCCGTTGACATCCGCGAAGTCGACTCCCATGCCTTTGAAGGAGTCATGGCCCAGCACCTTCGAGGCCGGCGTGGTGAAGGTTTTCTTCCCTTCGAGCACGGCGAAGCGAGGCCGGCCCGGCGTCGAGAGGTTCTTGAGCAGCCGGTCGTTGCCGAAGTCGTTGCCGAAATAGATCTCGGGCAGCAGGTCGCCGTCCAGGTCCACGGCGCCCGCGGCCAAGGTCCAGGAGTAGGCGGTCCCGGGGTCGTAGGCGTCCGGCACGTCGAGAAACCGCACCGTTGGCTC
This sequence comes from uncultured Thermoanaerobaculia bacterium, assembly GCA_964245465.1. Taxonomy (GTDB): domain Bacteria; phylum Acidobacteriota; class Thermoanaerobaculia; order Multivoradales; family UBA5704; genus DATARR01. The sequence continues at coordinate 2,947 of CAXTNS010000376.1, read as the reverse complement.
CGCCCCGCCGGTTGCCGCCGAGCCGCCCTGCCAGAGCAGCAGCCGGTTCTTGCCGCCGTTCTCCGAGCGCGACATGGAGCGGTGCATGTGGGCCTTGTCTACCGCCCGGGCGTCGAGCACCCGCATGCCGTCGGGGAAGTAATTGCCCACCACCAGGTCCAGGTGGCCGTCGCCGTCCACGTCCGCGCTGGTCAGGGCGTTGGTGTTCCAGATCTGGTTGCCCGGGGCGAGCTCGATCGGCTTGTAGGCCGCCGCCCCGGGAGCCCCCTCGGCCGCGCGGCGCAGGAAGGCAATCGGCGGCCGGCCCCAGTAGTAGACCACCAGGTCCATCCGTCCGTCCTCGTTCCAGTCGCCTGGCAGGCAGCCCATGGGCGCCGTGGTGCGGGCATCGTAGGCGAGGGGAGCGGGATCGAGGGCGAACATCGCGTAGCGTGGCCCGGTGCCCGGCACGGGCTCCACGAACACCCGGTCCACCCGCGGATCGACCACGCAGAGGTCGTTCGCCAGCCCGTCCCCGTCCAGGTCGTTCAAGGCGGCGCCGGCCCCCACGGTCGAGATCCACCCCGCGATGACCATGTAGCTGGGGTGGACCTCGCGGATCGACCGGTCCAGGTTGCCAGGTGGGGCGGCCAGGGGGAGGCGGGAGAAGGCGAAACGCGAGGCCAAGGCCTGCCGCTCCCCCTCCGGTAGCGTGGGCAGCCGGGCGAAGCCGTAGAGCCCACCGATCAGCGCCACGGCCGTCAGCCGCACCGCGTAACGGCGGAAGAAACCGGGCTGTTCATTCATCGGGTGGATACCTCAGTGGAAAAGGCAGGAAAAGCGTCGATGAAGCGTCGCTGGATCCGCTGGCGCCAGACCTCGAAGGCGGGCTCGTCCGGCCGGTCGTCCGGCAGGTCGCGAAGGGCCTCGGCCGGTACCGCGCAGGTCTCTTCGGCACTCCGGCCCCAGACCACCTCGCAGGCTAGTCTCGTATGCGCGGCCATGTTGTCCGCCCGCTCGCGGCACTTGGCCGCGAAAGCCACTCCCTGCGCGAGCTCGGGCGCGTGGGGGCCGGCGGCCCGCAGCAGCTCTTCGACCTCGGCGCGGGTCCGGCCGCCCGCGTAGGCGCAGGCGAGCCCCAGGCCGCTCCAAAGATCCGGCTGGCGCTCCGCGGGAAAGGCACCGATCGTGGCCGGGAGCCGCCGGATGTCCGCGCCCTGGACGAACCACAAGCTGCGGCCGAGTCCCTGGTCGAAGCCCCGACGGGCATACCCATGGACCTTGCCCGGCACCTCCTGGCGCTCCACCGACCGGGGCCAGTGGAAGAAGCCCTCGTGGAAGCCGTAGCCGTCGAGGGCCAGCCAGCCCAGCACCGGGTCGGGCAACCGGGAGAGGAAGCGTTCGGGCGAGAGGGGGAGCCGGCCGAGGATCCAGCCGGCGCCCACGTAGATGATGTAGACGTGCGCGTCCCCCGGCCCCGCGAGGAACCGCGCCAGGCGGTCCCGCCGCCTCAGGCTCAGCGCGTCGCGCAGGGCCAGGGCCATGCCCGCCCCCTCGAAGGCGAAGCCGTGGAATTCCCGTTCCACCTCGGCCTCGATGCGGGCCGCGAGCGGCTCCGGCCGGTCCTCGTCCAGGGCCGCGTGGTACCCGGCCACGAAGCAGTGCCCCACCCTCTCCAGCCTCTCGCGCATGGCTTCCGAGTCCGTCCGGAAGCCGCGCCGCTCGACGGAGGTCTCCCCCGGCGCGATGCCGAACAGCGACCGCCGCAGGGACGCCCCGAGCCCTCGCGGACGGGACACCGCCTGAGACAGGTTGAGAGGCGCGGAGGGAGAGATGGGCAAAGTCATGGCGGAATACTCCTCTATTTCTCTAGTGCCGCGAAAGGCCTGGAGCGAGCCTCCCCCGCCCGAGTTTTTCCGGTTCAGTTGACCTTCAAAGACCCCAGATCCGCCTCGACGCCCTCGAGGGGGCTGAAGAAGCCCACGACGCCGAGCGTCGGGTCGTCCGCTCCCCCCCAGAGGAGCCCAACCAGCTTGGCCTTGTTGCGGGGGAGCACGGTGAACACGGGCGAGCCGCTGTCGCCAGGGCCGCCGCCGATCTGTATCAGGGACTGGCACAACAGAGTGAAGTCCGCGCCCAGGTTGACGTCCAGGCAGGTGCCGATCACGGGACCAAAGGTCCAGCCGCCATTCGACCAGGCGCTCGATCTCGTAGTCGTCGCGATGGACGACGACCTCGGTCCCCAGCTTCTTCAGGGCCGCTCTCCCGGCCCGTCCGGGTCCAGGAGATAGACGTTCGGCCAGCCCCGCTCGTCGTAGTAGAGACCCCCGAAGCCGGGAATCCCGCGTCCCATCCGGACGAGCTCGTCATCGACCGACCGGACCCGACCTCCGTCACGGGGCGGCGCGGCGGCCACGCCGCCCGCCGGCGTCAGAAAGAGGATCAGAGCCGCCGCTGCGGACGAGAGCAGATGCCTGGGCATGGTACACCTCCTTGCGCCGCTGGCTCACCTCATGGACGCAAACCAGCGCCGGGATGCTTGGCGGTTACTGCTGGGCGATTACTGCTCGGCGGTTACTGCTTGGGGAAAAACTCCGTCTCCCGCACCTCGACGGATCCTCCAACAAGCAGGATGGGGCACTCCATTGCGATGGCGTGTGCCGCCGCCTCATCGGCGGCCTCGACCAGGAAAAACCCGATCACCGCCTCCTTCGAGCCGTTATAAGGTCCTTCGATCGCGGTCTTACCGTTGAGGTTGCGGAGGGTCGCGCCTTCCGCCGAGGACTTCAACCGTTCGACAGCCCGCAGCGCCCCTCTCTCGTGGAGAGATTGGGTGAACTGTTTGCAGCGGGTGAACATCTCCTCCTGAGGAAGGCCGAGCTCCTCGGCCTGATTCCGGCGAAGGATTAACAAATATGAGCTCATGGGGCACCATCCTCAATTGCAAAGCTGGTTGATCCTTGGGACC
>CAXTNS010000375.1:0-6869 GCA_964245465.1 uncultured Thermoanaerobaculia bacterium | reverse complement strand
CTTGATGGCTGAGACCAGGCGCTGGATGGGCTCTTCCTGGCCGAAGACCACGGCCTTGAGCTCCTCTTCCAGCTTGCGGAGCTGCTCCTTCTCGTTGCCCTTGACGTTGCGCGCCGGCACCTGCGCCATGATGGCCAGGACTTCCTCGAGGTCCTGGAGGCCCACTTCCTTCTCGCTCCGCAGGGCCACGGCCGCGCCGGCCTCGTCGAGCAGGTCGATGGCCTTGTCCGGCAGGCGGCGGTCCTTGAGGTACCGGTCGGCCAGCAGGGCGGCGTTGTCGACGGCTTCTTCCGTGTAGGCCACGCCGTGGTGCTTCTCGTAGCGGTCCTTGAGGCCGAGGAGGATCTTGGTCGTCTCCTCCACCGAGGGCTCGGTGACCTCCACCTTCTGGAACCGGCGCGAAAGCGCCTGGTCGCTCTGGAAGGTCTGGCGGTACTCCTCCCAGGTGGTGGCGCCGATGCAGCGGAGCGAGCCGTCCTGGAGGGCGGGCTTGAGCAGGTTCGAGGCGTCCATGGTGCCGCGGCCGGCGCTTCCGGCGCCCACCACGGTATGAATCTCGTCGATGAAGAGCACCGGGTTCTCCTGCTCCGCCAGCGCAGAGAGCACGGCCTTCAGGCGGTTCTCGAAGTCGCCACGGTAGCGGGTGCCGGCGATCAGCGCCCCGAGGTCGAGACGGAAGACCTTGGTCTTCTTGAACGGCTCGGGGACTTCTCCTTTCGCGATGCGCAGGGCCAGGCCTTCCACCAGGGCGGTCTTGCCCACGCCCGGATCGCCCACGTAGATGGGGTTGTTCTTGCGCCGCCTCTGAAGGATGTGGAGGGTGCGCAGGACCTCCTTGTCGCGGCCGATCAGGGGGTCGATGCCGCCCCGCTGGGCGAGGAGCGTGAGGTCCTGGGCGAAGGCCTTGAGGGGATCGCCGGCCGGGCCGTTCCTCGGGCCTCTCTCCTCCTCGTCGTCGTCGTCCTCGCCCGCGGGCAGGCCCGATGGCGAGGTGCCGCCAACGCCGCCAATACCGCCGAAGTAGGGCGGCTGGAGCCGCGAGACGCCATGGGCGAGGTAACTCACCACGTCGAGCCGGCTGACGCTCTCGCTCTCCAGCACCTGCACGGCGTAGGAGTCGGCCTCGTCGAACAGGGCCACCAGCACGTCCGAGCCCTTGATCTCATCCTTGCCGGTGCCGTCCACCCGGGCGGCGGCCATGGAGAGCACTCGCTGGACGCCGAGCGTCAGGCGCGGCTGGAGGTCGTCGTCCTCGATCTTCTCGAGCTCGTCGGAGAGGTACTCGGCGAGGTCTTCCCGGATCCGGTCCAGGTCGGCCCCGGCGTTCTTGAGCACCCGGGCGGTCTCGTCGTCGAACGTGAGGGCGTAGAGCAGGTGCTCCAGCCCGGCGTATTCATGGCCCAGCCGTCCGGCCTCGGAGAGGGCCACGGTCAGGGAGATCTGCAAGTCGTCGGAAAGCGTCATTCGTCCTCGCCTCGTCCTTCGTCTTCAGGCTCGGCTGTTACCTTGAGCGGCATGCCGTTCTCTCGTGCCTCGTCGGTGACCTCGGCCACTTTGGTCTCGGCCACCTCCCTGGAGTAAACACCGGCGACGCCCACTCCCTTCCTGTGGATCTGGAGCATGATCTGAACCGCCTCGGCGACCGCCTTGTGGAAGTGCGTGACCAGGACGTGGACGACGAATTCCATGGTCGTGTAGTCGTCATTGTGCAGGACCACCCGCCACCGCCGGGGCCGCCGCGTCTTGCGCCGCTCCTCGACGGCGAACTCCTCGTCACGCTCGAAGTCGGGATCCCAGTGCTGCGCCATCCCTTAACGGTATGCGGATCGGCGGGGGGAGGCAAGGCGGAGCCGCCCAAGCTACTGGATCAAGCCTTGCTCCCTGGCGGATTCGGCAGCAGCCCAAGCAAGCTGCTTGAACAGATGAGGAAGAAACGGACTGTCCACTCTGTATTGCCTCTGAAGCTTGAGGGCCGTACGGCTGGGACAGAGCGTAGGTGATTCCCAACTCGAAAGGCATGTTGAAACGGGGGACCTCGAGTGGGCCGGAAAGAGTTACGCGGCTGAGATCATGAATGGAAGCATCGCAGCTCGCGATGAGCTCAAAAATCCTGTCCAGCCGAGGCCCGCCTCCACTCGGGGCTTCCAGCACGCAATGGGGAGTACAGCCGAGGCCCGCGATGCCGGCGATCAGTGCGATGAACAGAGAGGCGTATTCTGGATCGTAGGGGACATTCAAAAAGATACTCTGTCCCCGTACCGGGACCCCGGTAGCCACAGAGGACATACAGGTCTGGACCTATCTGTCTTTTTCAGGGAATCCGTACCGGGGGGCCGTGGAAGAATCCTTCGTCGAATCCGTGGCAGAGGAGAGCCTGTCCTCTTCGTCGATCTCCCTCAGGACCTTCGCGACGATCTCCCGGTCCTCCTGGGTCACGCCGAGGTTCCGCGCGATCTGCTCCGCCGTAGCCGGGACGACGATGTGTTTCTTCATATCAGGAACTCTACCACCATCCCGTCGTCCTGAAAAGAGAAAAGGCCCGAGGGAGATCCCTCGGGCCATGCCAAGCTCGGCCCTGCCTCAGTGCGCCTGGAGCCAGCTCAGGATCGGCTGCCAGACCAGCGTCTGGGCGTCTCTGGCGAGGAACAGGTCGGCGTGGCCGTAGTCGGCGAGGCGGGCCGCGGGCGGGGTCTTGTGGATCACGAGGGACGTCACGTCCGTGCTGCCCAGGAGCGTCGTGGTGTAGATCCCGAGCTCGCCGAAGCCGCCGCCCGCGCCCACGTAGAAGACCGGGAGGGTGATGTCGTCCAGGTGATCGTCGAAGGCCACGTCCATCTGGTCGCAGGTGGCCTTGTCGGCGTCCGCCAGCTCGCGGTTGGGCTGGAAGGGAGCGGAGGCCCTCTCGAACGCGAAGAGGTCCGCCTCGTTCGAGTAGAGGAGCCCCGTGGGCCGGTTCTGGGCGTCGAAGGTGCCGCCCGTGAAGTGGTAGAACGGCGCCGGCTCCACGCCGGGGAAGAACGTGAACGTGGCCTCGCCCACGAGCAGTCCCGCCTGCCGGTTCGTGAGGTTGGGGTCCAGGATCGAGGGGCCGCCCGGGTTGGATACCGCGAGGTTGCCGAGGTTGGCGATCAGAACGCCGTTCGTGCTGGCGTAGGTGCCGGCCGCGAGCGCGGCCTCAGTGGCCTGCTGGCGCTGGCAGGCGGCGGTCCGGAACTGCGCCACGTCCGTCTTCAGGTAGATGTCCACGGGGATGAAGCCCCGGGCCTGCTGCAGGCCGGAGGGGAGCTGGCTCTCGCCGTTCAGATACGCGTAGCCGATCTGTCCGCCGCGGCTCCAGCCGAGGAGGAAGACCTTGCCGTAGCCGCTGCCCGTGAGGGCCCGGGTGAAGCGGGCGGCGGCGATCCCCACGCCCAGGTCGCGGGCGTCCTGCTCGATCCCCCACTTCTTCATGAAGGCCAGATCGGTGACGCTCGCCGGCACGAAGGTCCAGCGGAAGTCGATCCCCCAGAAGTCGATCCCCTGTTCGGCCAGGAAGACCGGCAGGGGCTTGGCCCCCGTCAGGAAGGCGGCGCGGAAGTTCCAGATGTCGCCATGGGCGAGGAACACGGCCCGCGAGGCGCGGATCGGCACGTTGGGCGCGCTCTCCTTGACCACCCGGTGCAGACCGATCTGATCGTAAGGGCCGCTGCCCACGCGGACCCTGAAGCTGTACTCGGCCACGTTGGACGTCAGGGCCCGCCGCTCCATGGGCGTGAAGATCGAGCCGATCGAGATCGTGACCGCGTCCGACCGGGCTTGTCTGGGGGTTGTCCTGGAGCTTTGGGCCAGAGCGAGAGACGGCAGCGCCAGGGCGGCCGCCAGGATGAGAGGAAGGGCTTTCTTCAGGGACGGCACGGTGACTCTCCTTTCCAAATCTTGAAGCTCAGGAGAGTGTACTCCCTGGGAGCGCCGGCGCTCCCAGGGAGGTTTACCGCGCTACGGCGCTCCTTCCGGGAAGAACATCGCGGGGTACCGCAGGCAGATGCGGTCGCCTTCCGGCCCGATGCCGCAGACGCCCGACTGGCATTCGGTGTTGCTGCGGCAGAAATAGCCGTCCGGGATGCTGGCCGCGCGCTTGGGATAGGCCGGCGACGGCAGGCAGAGCAGGCGCGGCTCGCTCCAGTTGCCGCCGCAGCGCAGGGACTGGCACTCGAAGTCGATCTCGCAGTACGTCCAGCCATTGCGCTTGGGCTCGGTCGCCGGATCGGACTGCACCGTGCCGGGCTCGGAGCCGGTGAAGTGCTTGTTGATCCAGTCGCCGTGGAAATACATGATCGAGCTCGGATCGGAGCTGTGCGGCAGCGAGAAGGTGTGCCCCAGCTCGTGGGCCACGGTGCCGTGCCAGAACTCCGGCGTGCACCACCAGTTGCCGGCGCACTTCGGAGTGTCCATCAGCGACTCCATCCCCACCACGGCGTACCCCTGGCCCACGGTGTTGCCCGTGCCGCCCGCCCAGCCCAGGAAACCGGCGCCGACGATCAGCAGCTTCTGCCGCACGGGACCGGGCTCCCAGGGGTTGAGCCCCAGGTTGGTGGCCACGTCGTCGATGCAGGGCCCCATGTTCGCCAGGCACTGCTGGTCGGTGTAGTGGCCGCGGAAGACGATCAGGTCCTCCCAGCGCGCGAGGTCGGTCGGCAGCTCGCGCGCGTACCAGCGAGCCACGTTGGCGAGGCCGCGGCTCACCCCCGACGCGTGGTAGTCGAGCAGGGCCTCGCCCTGCGGGCCGTTGTAGTGCGTGAAGTTCGACGGGACGTAGAGCACCGGCACGATACGCGAGATGATGACGGGGATCTCGGAGGTGCCCGAAGTGGACGTGGACGGCGCCGGCGGATTGGAGCACCACTCCTCGGGGGCGGGTACGCCGGCCTCGACGCTCGCGGCCAGGGCCGCCAGGACCAGGACCACGAGCAGGAGGATGGATCGAGGCAGGCTGCGGGACTTCTCGGGCATGGCTGTCTCTCCTTTCAACGCTCCCCCTCATCAGGCGAGGAGGGAAACCAAAAGGAAAGGAGTGAGCCGGCGCCAGGATTTCCCCCCTCACTCGTCGCCAATGTCGCCAATGTCGCCAACATCGCCAACATCGCTGACATTGCTGGAGTACACGGTCCAGGAGCAGGTACAGGCCTCGAGCCGGCGGGTGGCGAAGAAGGTGAGGGTGTTCTGGGTGGAGGCATCCCCCTTGCGCCGCTCATAGATCCTCAGCACGCAGGCGCCGGAATTCCTCGGCTCCAGATAGCCCCAATAGGAGATTCCCGAGGCGGAGGCGGCCTCGAAGAGCGGCCGGGTCAGGGAGGGGATCGAGCTCACCGCCCGGGCGGCCGCGGCCGTGGCGTCCTCCGGCGCCTCCCCCTCCTCCTCCAGGGCGGCGGCCAACTGGTCGGAGAACGAACGGGAGCATTCAGGGTCCGAGGTTGTCGACCTCCCCGTACACGGGACCGAGATACGAAGCGACGGCGCAACCGGAGAGGCCCGCCGCCGCCAGCAGGACCGCGACACGGACCAGTGCCATCACCGTCCTCCTTTCCCTGTCAGGAAATCAGCTCCTTGCCAGGGATTTCAATCCCTGGCGGGGGGACGCCGTCCCCGGTCCCCGGCTCCTACTGCACCTGCTCCTTGGTCTTCAGGAACTTGAGCCCCGGCCACTCCTCGCCCGTGGTCTTCAGGTGCCAGGCGTTGCGCGCCAGGAACACGGGCGAGCCGTTGTGGTCCTCCGCCATGGCGGCGTGGTTGGCATTGGTGAACTTCTTGAGCGCCAGGTGGTCCGGGGCCTCCACCCAGCGGGCCGTGAAGAGGCTCGTCCCCTCGAAGTGGACGGGGATGTTGTACTCCGTGCGGATACGGTCCGCCAGCACGTCGAACTGCAGCGCGCCGGCCACCCCCACGATCCACTCGTTGCCGAGCGTCGGCCGGAAGATCTGCGCCGCGCCCTCCTCGGCGAGCTGGAGCAGGGCCCGGCCCAGGTGCTTGGCCCGCATGGGGTCCTCCGGGCGGACCTTCTTCAGCAGCTCCGGCGCGAAGCTCGGGATGCCCGTGAAGCGCAGCTCCTCCCCCTCCGTCAGCGCGTCGCCGATCCGCAGGTTGCCGTGGTTCGGGATGCCCAGGATGTCCCCGGCCCACGCCTCCTCCGCCAACTCGCGGTCGCGCGCCAGGAAGAGCACGGGGTTGTGGATCGCCATCGTCTTGCCCGAGCGCACGTGGAGCAGCTTCATCCCCCGCTCGAAGCGGCCCGAGCAGAGGCGCACGAAGGCGATGCGGTCCCGGTGCTTGGGGTCCATGTTCGCCTGGATCTTGAACACGAAACCCGAGACCTTCTCTTCATGGGGATCGACCTCGCGGGTCTCCGTGGGCGCCGGGCGCGGCGGCGGCGCCAGCTCCACCAGACCCTGGAGCAGCTCCCGGACCCCGAAGTTGTTGACCGCGCTGCCGAAGAAGACCGGCGTCAGGTGCCCCTCGCGATAGGCCTCCAGGTCGAGCTCCGGGCAGAGGCCGCGGGCCATCTCGACCTCCTCGCGGAGCTGAGCCACCGCCCTGCCAGGCAGCCGCTCGTCCAGCCGGGGATCGTCCAGCCCCTCCACCACCTCCCCCTCGCGGACCACGTCCCGGCGGGAGCGGTCCATCAGCACCAGCCGCTCGTGGCGGAGGTCGAAGCAGCCGAGGAAGGCCTGGCCCATGCCGATCGGCCACGCGGCGGGGGTGACGTGGAGCTGGAGGTCCTGCTCGATCTCGCTCATCAGGTCGAAGGGATCGCGCCCATCCCGGTCCAGAATGTTGATGAAGGTGCCCATGGGGTCGTTCCTCAGGCGGCAGCCCGGGCTCAGATTGCGCGTCTG
>CAXTNS010000374.1:0-6873 GCA_964245465.1 uncultured Thermoanaerobaculia bacterium | reverse complement strand
CCACCGCCCCGAGCACTTCTTCACGGACGGGCTCCGGTTGTCCAAGGGGATCCTCGGCATGGACGGGGCGCGCAACGCCGGCTCCATGCTCAACGCCGCCTATGCCCCGTACCTGATGACCGACGGCCGCGCGAGGAACCTGGAAGAGCAGGTGCAGTACCCCGTCACGAACCCGCTCGAGATGAACACGTCGCCCGGCTCCCTGACGCGCTATCTGACTTCCGAGCCGTCGTACCGCCCCCTCTTCGCGCGGGCGTTCGGCGACGAGAACGTCACCTGGGAGCGCGTGACCGAGGCTCTCGCCTCCTTCGAGCGGACGTTGCTGACCGGCAACTCCGCCCTGGACCGCTACGCCGCGGGCGACCGGAAGGCTCTCTCGGAGCGGGCGCAACGGGGCTGGGAGCTGTTCCGCGGCCCGGCCGGCTGCGCCCGCTGCCACGCCTACAGCCCGGAGCGCCCCTTCTTCACGGACTTCGACTTCCACAACACCGGCGTCTCCTGGTTCCCCACGACCCCTGAGCCGGACTCCAAGCGGCTGACGCCCGACCTCGGCCGTTTCTGGGTGTCGCGGGAGCGCACACACATCGGTGCTTTCCGGACTCCGAGCCTGCGCAACGTGGCCGAGACGGCGCCCTACATGCACGACGGCAGCCTGGCGACGCTCGAAGAGGTCCTGGACTTCTACTCCCGGGGGCCTCGCGAGAACCCCTTTCTCGACCCGCGGATGCGGCCGCTCGGCCTGACGGCGGAAGAGAAGGCGGACCTCCTCGCCTTCCTCGGCTCGCTGACCGGCGAGGTGAGCTACCGGCGACCGGACCCGGCACGCTGAGGAGACGGATATGAGCGGAACACGGAGAACAGGTCCAGGCGTCCTTCTTGCCCTGCTGAGCGGAGGGCTCGTCCTCCTGGCCTGGAGCTCCGCGTCGCCGCAAGCTCCGGAGCCGGCCCCGAAGACGGAGTCCTCCTACGGCCGCGTGGAGGTCCTCGCGGGGGACCGCGACTTCGGGGACGGCGGCAAGGCAGTCCGCGCTCTCTTCGTGGGCATCGGCGGGCTGGCGGCCGATCCCAGGGGGAACGTCTACGTGGCCGACTCCGGCAACAACCGGGTGAGGAAGATCGACGCCCGGACGGGGATGATCACGACCGTGGCGGGTACCGGCCTGCTCTCCGGTGACGTGGAATCGAAGATCGCCACCGAGCGGCCGCTCAAGGGGCCCGCTCCTCTCGCCGTGGATGCCGAAGGCCGCCACCTCTACGTGGGGGAGCTCCTCAGCCGCCGGGTGCTGCGGATCGACCTCGCGAACGGTACGGTGGAAGACCTCGGAGCGCCGGCCGGCAAGTTCGGCAGCCCGGACGGTTTCGCCTGGACCCCCTCGGGCCTCCTCGTGTCGGACACGGCGCGCGGGCAGGTCTGGAGGCTGGGGCCCGCCGGCTGGACCGGGCTGCTGCCGCCGGATGCCGGTCTCGAGGGCAACATCCGGACCGTGGCCCAGGACGGCGGCGGCCGGATCTACCTGTCCGAGTACTTCGGCCACCAGGTCGTGCGGTGGGACCCCGCCGCCGGCAAGCTCGAGACCGCCCTCGGCACCGGAGAAGCGGGGCGTGGAACCGAGGGTGCCCAGGCCAACCAGTCGCCCATCCGTACGCCGGACGGCATCGCCGTCGACCGCGAAGGGAACCTGCTGGTGGCCGACAAAGGCAACCGCCGGATCTGCCGGGTCGACGCCGCCACGGGGCACGTGAAGACGCTGTTCGATGCGTCGGGAAAGGCGGGCGGGCAGCGCTGGAGCCCAGGCCCCCTCGCCGTCGACGCCCAGGGGAACCTCTGGGTGGGAGACATCCAGCGCAACCGGGTGCTGCGCCTCGCGCCGGGGGCTGCCGAGCCGGTGGTGGTGGCCGGCGAGGGGGACATCGGAGATCAAGGCCCGGCGAAGGCGGCGCGGCTGGCCCATCCAGGCAGCGTGGTCACCGACGCGCGGGGGAACGTCTACGTCTCCGACACCCTCCATCACCGGGTGCGGGTGATCGACGCCGCCACGGGGCGGATCCGCACCCTGGCCGGCACGGGCGAGCACGGCTACAACGGCGACGGCGTGCCGGCCACCCAGGCGCAGCTCAGCTATCCGGCGGAGCTCCAGGTGGACGGCAGCGGGCGCGTCTACTTCGGCGACTATTACGACAACCGGGTCCGCAGGGTCGATCCGGGAAGCGGCCTGATCCACACGGTGGCCGGCAACGGCCGCGGCGGGGAAGAGGGCGACGGCGGGCCGGCCACGAGCGCGTCGATGCTCAACCCCCACGCCCTGCTCCTCGGGGAGGACGACTCGCTGATCGTCGCCAGCGCCGTCTCCTCCAAGCTGCGCCGGATCGACCTGGTGAGCGGCCGGATCTCCGCCCTGCCGTTGGGGGAAGGGATCTCAGAGGACCTGGTGTTCTACGGCCTCGCGCGGTGGAACGGCGGCCTGGTGATGGCGCAGCCGCGCCCCGGGAGCATTGAGCTCCTCAAGGACGGCCGGATCTCCCGTCTGCTCGGTGCTCCCGAAATCCACTTCCCCCAGGACGTGGCCGTTTCCCCGAAAGGTGATCTTTTCATCTGCGAGACCGGACGCAACCGTGTGGTGAGGTGGGACGGCGGCAAGCTGCAGGTCGTGGTGGAGAACCTGGGCCGCCCGCGATCGATCAGTTTTGATCCGAAAGGAAACCTGTTGATCGCCGACACCTTCCACAACCGGATCGTGAAGGTCTGGTTGCAGCCCGAGCCCGGAGACCTGGTGGCGAGCCGGCCTAGTCCGGGCTCACGGTCTGCTTCTCGATGACATCGGCGACGATGCCGAAAGGATCGACGAAATACAGGGATTTGTAGTCCGGGTATTCTTTCAGGATCTGGCAGCCGTTGGCGATCAGGTATTCCCGGGCCTGCTCGTACGACGGCACGGTATAGGAGGGGATATAGGACATCACCTTGTCATCCTGATTGACCCACAACGTGAACAGGCCGGTGTGAAAGGCCAGATGGTTGCCCTGCTCGTGGATCAGGCGGAATCCGAGCACACCGCCGTAGAAGCTGCGCGCCTGCTCGAGGTCCGGAACGTGAACGGCGACGTCGGCATGAGAAGCGAAAGGGACCGGAACGGGAGCTTGCTGGCTCATGCGGGTCTCTCCTTTCCATCGTGAGGATCGATGAAGGTCCTGACGGCGGGGAAGGATATCACTCGCCAAAGAGGGATGGGGAGACCTGCGCGCTGGAAAGGGGGAGAGGGCTCGCTGGGGAGAGGCCGTTTTCGGCGTCCGGAATCTGGGCCATAAGCCACGGCAGGGTCAGCAGGATGGGCGGATCGGTGACTTCGGTGGGCCGCAGCGCCACGTCGATCGGGCTCTGGGCCTGTCCATTGACAATGAGGACCGGATCGGTCGTCGATCCGCCACGCAAGGAGGACTCGCAGAGCAGGAAGTCCCGAGGGTCGCCGGGCTCCAGGAGGCCCACGCCCAGCAAGTAGTACAGGCCGTCCGGCAAGCGCCGCATCTGATACGGGCCGGGGCTTTCGAGGATGCAGCAGCCGAGCGGTCGGGCCTGGGGCAGAGGCGAGGAGAACAGGCCCAGGAAGACCGGACCGGTGAACCCCGGGGGAGCGACGACCTCGCCGCAGAGCCCCGGCTCTTCGTTGCCTTGGGGGGCGAGGCGCGGCGGCCACTGCTGGGGGCTGTTCGCACCGGCCAGGCGGCGGGCCAGGAACCGCAGGTGATTGGGGGAAAGGCCGACGTAGTCGCGAAACCTTCGCGAAAAGGTTCCTGGGCTGGTAAATCCGACGTCATAGCAGATGTCAATTACTTTTTTTTGTGACTGTATCAGAAGGCGCTTCGCTTCCTGAATGCGCAGGGCGCTCAGGAAGTGCCCCGGGGGGATCCCGACGACGCCGTGAAAAATCCGGTTGAAATGGAACGGGCTGATGTAGGCGGCCCGGCCGAGATCGTCCAGTTTCATCCGGCGATCGAGGTTGTCGTGCATGATGCGGATGACCCGCTCGATAGCCTCCTGATGGCTTCGCTTCGCCTGCTTCTCCTGCACTTCCACTGCATTCATGCTGAGGTCCTCCTCGAGGAGTGCATGCGCCTTTCGCATATTTGTTCCAGGGACCGAAAAACTGATCGTCTCTAATTCAACAGGTGCTGGTGAGGCGCAAAACCGAGCCATGAAACGGGACCGAATACGCGTCAGCAAGAAATATAAATTCCACCCGGGATTCGTTCATGAATCTCAACGAATCCATGACTCCTGATGGATCATGGAACCTGATTCGTGGAATTTCTTTATTGCACCAATATACGGAGGTTCTTGCGAGCCGCGCGGCTCGTCCTCGGTCGCATCCAGGACCCGCCCATTGACGATCCACCCCCCTAGCTGAGAGACTGGGACCCGGCCCACCCAGGCAGCGTGCCGGGAGTGGGGCCGCCATCCAAGCAGCCGGAATCGGGGAAGTGGAGTGCGAAGCTCCCGCCGCCCCGCGACTGTAATCGGGACGAAAGCCGCAGGAAGCCACTGCCGGACAACGGTGGGAAGGCACGGCGAGTAGGATGACCGAGAGCCAGGATATCCGATCCGGCGCGCAGGTTCTTCACTTCCCCGCGGGGGGAAAGGAGCCAACGTGCGTTACCCCTTCAGGACCGCCCTGGTCTGGGCGACGGCTCTGCCGTTGCTTGCGTCAGCCTCAGCGCTTCGAGCTCAATCCACGGACCCTCAGACCGATCTGAAGGATCCGGCGTTCACGGACGAGATCGTCGTGACGGCCAACCGCTTGCCCTCGCCGGCCGAGACGGTGGGCAGCTCCGTCACCGTCATCGACGGCGAGGAGATCGAGCGCCGGCACGAGACGTCGGTGCTGGACCTGCTGCGCACCGTGCCGGGCCTGGAGGTCGCCCGGACCGGCGGCCCGGGGTCCGTCGCCAGCGTGTTCATCCGCGGCGCCAACTCCAACCACACGCTGGTCTTGATCGACGGCGTCCGCGTCCTCAACACCTCGGGGGGCTTCGACTTCTCGGGGCTCGAGGCGGACAACGTCGAGCGGATCGAGGTGCTGCGGGGTCCCCAGAGCACGCTCTACGGCTCGGAGGCCATCGGCGGCGTGGTCAGCATCACCACGCGGCGGGGCCGGCCGGGATTCCACGCCAACCTCGACGTCCGGGGCGGCAGCCTCGACACGCGCGAGGGGCGGCTGGTGCTCGACGGCGGCTCGGAGCGCTTCGACTACAGCGTCTCCATCGCGGATTCCCGGACGGACGGCGTCTCGGCCGCGAGCGAGCTGCGGGGCAACGCGGAAAACGATCCGTATTCGGACCAGACGGCCTCGGGCCGCTTCAGCCTGCGTCTGCCGGCGTCTGGCCGGCTCGACCTCGTGGCGCGCCACGCGGAAACGGACGCCTCCCTCGACGGCTTCACGTTCGGCGTGGGGCCCACGGACGACCTCAATTTCACGCAGAAGCGGCGGCTCTCGGTGGCGTCGCTCCAGCTCTTCCAGCCGGTCGCTTCGCGCATGAACCTGCGGGTGAACGCGAGCGCCTCCAAGGACGAGAGCCGGCTGCGCGATCCGGACACGGACTTCAACAACGCCGACTTCGAGAGCCGGGTGGAGGAGGTCTCCGCCCAGTCGGATTTCAAGCTCACGCCATCCGACACGCTGGTGGTGGGCGTCGCCAAGGAGCGGCGGCAGGGCGAGACCGTGTCCGCCGCCTATGACGAGTCGCTGGACGTGGACTCGGCCTGGAGCGAGAACGACTGGTCGTGGCGCGAGCGCCTGTACGTGACGGCCGGCGCCCGGCACGACCGGTATTCGCGGTCGGGGGAGGAGACGACGTACCGGGTAACCGGGACGTATCTCGTCTCCTCCTGGAAGCTCCTGGGCAGTGTGGGCACGGGCTTCCGGGGACCGAGCTTCGACGAGCTGTTCTTCCCCTTCGCGGGCAATCCGGACCTCGTGCCCGAGAGCAGCCGGGGGTGGGACGCGGGCGTCGAGCGCTCGTTTCTGGGCGGCACGGTGACGGCCGGAGTCACCTGGTTCGAGCACCGTTTCCGCGATCTGATCGCCTTCGACCTCACGACGTTCAGGTTCGGGAACGTCCGGCGGGCCGAGTCGCGGGGCGCCGAGGCGAGCCTGCGGGTGCGGCCCCGGAAGGAATTCGGGATTTCGGAGATCACGGCGGCCTACACGTACAACGACACCGAGGATCTCGACACGGGCCTGCAACTCGCCCGCCGGCCGAAGAACCGGCTGTCTCTCACCGGCACGTTCGAGCCCGTGGAGCGGTTCCAGGGGTCGGCGTCGCTGGTGGCCGTGCGGGACCGGATCGATTCGGATGGTACGAAGATGGACGATTACGAGCGGCTCGACCTGTCCTTCGAATGTCGAGTCCGGCCGTGGCTAGCGCCCTATCTCCAGTTGGAAAACGTTTTGGACGACGAGTACGAGGAGGTCAACGGCTACACGGCGCCGGGGTTCGTGGGGTTCCTCGGGGTACGATTCCGCTACCAGTGATCACCTTCGGTATCACGTTCATAACGGGGGGAGCCCGGAGCGGCAAGAGCCGGTACGCCCTGGGGATTGCGGCCAGATATGAGCGGCCCGTCTTCATCGCCACGGCCGAGCCGTTCGACGCGGAGATGGAGGACCGCATCCGGCGCCATCGGGAGGAGCGGGATGCGCGTTTCTTCACGATCGAGGAGCCCGTCGATCTGACGGGCGCCCTGCGCCGGATTCCCCCCGGGACGGATATTGTGATCATTGATTGCCTCACGGTGTGGCTGGGAAATCTGCTGCATCGTGGCGCAGAGAATGAGGAGATGGAAAGGTTTTTGACCGCGCTCGACGATCAGCCCTGTCC
>CAXTNS010000373.1:4806-6876 GCA_964245465.1 uncultured Thermoanaerobaculia bacterium | reverse complement strand
GCTCGTGGCAATCGCCGTCGCGGCGAGCTGTGTTCCGGCCATGCGTGCGACGCGGGTCGATCCACTGTTGGCAATGCGAAGCGAATAGATCGTCGCTCGGCGATCAGCGGCCGAACGTCTTCTGTTTGATGATGAAGACGACGATGAGCGTCGCGTACTGCAAGAACGTGGATATCTCGCTGCGCCATGCTTCGCGCCAATCGTGCGGGCCCTTCTCGCGCGCCGCCGCCGCGGCGCACGCGCAACCTGCGTTGGGAGGAGACTCTCGCCTGGTCTGGAAAGGACCTCTTCGTTTCCGTGACGGGAGAGGAGAAGGACGGCCGCTATACCATCACGGAGGCTCGCCTGTTCCGGGTGAATGCCGAGGACATGGCGCTGATACCCGCCGCTCCCAACCAGGAAGGCTACCTCAAGCAGCAGGTGCCGCTGGCGGATGGCTCCTTCCTCGTCACCGCCAACGTCTCGACCCGCATGCGCGTCTCCCACCTGGATCCTGGCTCGGGAAAGATCCGGACGCTTCTGGAGCAGCGCGGCTGGATCGCCAACCTCTCGGCTTCGCGAGATGGCGGAACCATCGCCTTCGTCACCACCGATCCCCGCCACTTCCCCGAGATCTACGTGGCTCAGGGTCCGGACGGCATGGCCAAGGCCCGACCGGTGACCGACTTCAACGCCGCCCTCACCCACGAGTCCTTGCCGGAGATCGAGACGGTCTCCTGGGACGATGGCGAGGGCACCTCCGTCGAGGGAGCTCTCTTTTGGCCTCCGGGTCGCAAGGGGGAGAAGGGCCTGCCCCTGATCGTGGACCTCCATGGCGGTCCGTTCAGCGTGGCACGCACGGAGGCCGTGTCCCTCGCGGGTGGATTTCTCTCCTTTCCCGCCGTCCTCGCCGCGCGCGGGTTCCTCGTGCTGAACCCGAACTCCCGCGGAGGGGCCGGCCGGGGAGACGCGTTCGCCCAAGGGATTGAGGGCCGGCGCTGCTCGCGGCCCTCGCAGGACGTGATCCTCGGCGTCGAGAGCCTCGTGGCCCGCGGCTGGGCCGACCGCGAGCGGCTCGGGCTCATGGGCTACAGCGGTGGCGGCGGGCTTTCCAAATGCCTGATCGGCCGTACGAATCTATTTCGCGCAGTCTCCACGGGAGCGGGGGTATGGAACGACATCGAGGTTTTCAGCTCGGTCCGGGGGCCGATGTGGGCTGAGTCGTTCTTTCAGAGCACATCCCCATGGAAGGACTTCGAGCTCTGGTTGCGCGAATCGCCGATCAGCGGCCTGGAGCGGATCCGGACGCCCACTCTGATCATTTCCGGAGAGCGCGACGGTGATGCCTCCCGGCAAGCCGACGAGCTCTACCGTAGCCTCGCCGCGAGGGGAGTGGCCGTGGAGTCTCTGGTCTTCCCTGGAGAGGGGCATGTTTTTACTCTGCCCTCCCACAAGCGGGCAAAGATGCGCGCCGAGATCTCGTGGATGGAGCACTACCTGCTGGGCAGGCCCCGGGCCGAGATACCCTGATGACTCTTGGGGAGAAATTGGAGAAACCCGATGTCCAAGACGATCGACGAGTTCCGCGGCTACCGCCAGAAGATGAACGATCGCATCATGGAAGCCGATCATCTCGGCATCAAACGCTTTTTCAACCTGGACACCGCCGCCTACCGTGACGGTGCCTTGGACGGCAAGACCAAGGAGCTGCTCGGTCTGGTCGCCTCGGCCGTGCTGCGCTGCAACGACTGCATCGACTACCACCTCGACCAGTGCGTGGAGGCCGGCTGGACGAACGACGAGCTCTACGACGCTCTGAACGTGGCCCTGGTCGTGGGCGGAAGCATCGTCATTCCGCACCTGCGCCACGCGTTCGATACGATCGATCAGCTCCGTGCGGAGGGGACGGCGACGGAGTAACGGGCTGGAATCCCAAGCACCTCCATCTCTGTGGAAAAACGCGAACTGCGGGAACCAGAGCGAGATTGGTTTGCTTGTGACGCTCTGAATCCGATACAATATTCTTCTTGGAGGTGTCGAATGCAATGGGAAGAAATCCGCGAGCACTACCCTCGGCAGTGGCTCCTGGTC
>CAXTNS010000373.1:0-4796 GCA_964245465.1 uncultured Thermoanaerobaculia bacterium | reverse complement strand
CCATGAAGAGCTACCAGGAACTCCACCGCCGGAATCCTCAGCGGGAGCTGTATGTCTTTCATACGGATCGTGAACGCCTCGACATCGGCGAAATCTACTGGCTGGGTCTGCGCACCGCTTCATGAACATCCGCCTCCTGGGAGGCCTCCCCTACGTCCGGGCCTCACTGACCCACAAAGTTGCGAGACTTCGAAGTCCAGATCGGAGCCATGAATTACGGTTTCCCAATCCAGGGAATTATTGGCCTAAACTTCCTGCTCCAATTCCAAGCCGTGATCGATCTGGGCAGACTCGAAGTGATCGACGGGCGTGAAGCCTCTCACTCCAGGAAGAGATCCGTCAGCAACCGGCCGCCGGGCTGGACCGAATACTTTTCCAGGTCCGTCACCCCAGCCTCGCGCAGGATGTCCTCGTCGATGTAGAAGTTCCCCGTGCAGCAGCGGCTGTCGCGAGTGAGGATGACGTGGGCCGCGTCAGCCACGATCTCGGGTTTGCGGCAGCTCTCCGGCTTCATGAAGTCTTGCGGCAGCATGGCGAGGGCGGCGGTATAGATCACCGTCCGCGGCCAGAGGGCGTTGATGGCGATGCCGTCCTTTCGGAACTCCTCGGCCATTCCCAGCACACAGAGGCTCATACCGTACTTCGCCATGGTGTAGGCGACGTGGTTCTTGAACCACTTCGGGTCCAGGTTGAGCGGCGGGGAGAGGGTGAGGATGTGCGGGTTGGGCGACTTCTTGAGGTGGGGGATGCAGGACTGCGAGCAGACGTACGTGCCGCGGGCGTTGACGCCCCACATCAGGTCGAACCGTTTCATGGGCGTCTCCAGCGTCCCGGTGAGATTGATGGCGCTGGCGTTGTTGACCAGGATGTCGATCCCGCCGAAGGTCTCCACGGTCTTCGCAACCGCTTGGTAGACCTGATCCTCATCTCGGATATCCACCTGGAGGGGGAGAGCCCGTCCGCCCGCGGCCTCGATCTCCTCGGCCGCCGTGTAGATGGTGCCCGGCAGCTTGGGATGGGGCTCGGTCGTCTTGGCGGCGATGACCACGTTGGCGCCGTCCGCCGCGGCCCGGAGCGCGATCGCCTTGCCGATGCCGCGGCTCGCGCCGGTGATGAAGAGGGTTCTGCCTTTCAGGTCTGCCATCGTGTCCTCTCCTACAGCGCCGACGTTCCCGGCGGCACCAGCTCGTCGATCTTCGCGGCCTCTTCGCCGGTGATCTCCACGTCCACGACGCCCAGGCTGTCTTCGAGCTGCTCCATGGTGCGCGGGCCGATGATCACGGAGGTCACGGCCGGGTTGCGCAGCGCCCAGGCGTTGGCGAAGCGTGCGGGGGAGACCCCCTTGGCCTCGGCCAGCGGCAGGAGCTGCTCGACGATTTCCAGGCGGCGCTGGAACTTGGGCTGATCGATGTCGCCGATCCAGGTCTCGGCGCGCTTGCTGTCCTTGGGATTGCCCGTCTCGCGGCGGTATTTGCCGGAGAGCCAGCCGCCTTCGAGCGGGCTCCAGACGATGTTGGCGATGCCGAATTTCCGGGACATCGGGAAGTGCTCGGCTTCCATCACCCGGCGCAGGATGCTGTACGGCGGCTGAAGGGAGACGAATCGTTCCCAGCCGTGCCGCTCGCTGAGCCAGAGGGTCTCGACGATCTCCCAGGCAGCGAAACGCTTCTCCCAGAGAGCCGATCCCTCGTAGTGGTTGGTCGACAGGCCAAGGTAGCGCACCTTGCCCTGGCGGACGAGATCGGTCAGCGTCGAGAGGGTCTCTTCGATGGGGGTCGTCGGATCCGGCCGGTGGATCTGGTAGAGATCGATGACGTCCGTGCCCAGACGCCGCAGGCTGTGCTCCACCTGTTCCTGGATGGCTTTGCGCGACAGCCCGCGCTGGTTGGGGCCGGGGCCCACGGGCGCCCAGACCTTGGTGGCCAGCACGGCCTCCTCACGGCGGTCCTTCAGGGCCTTGCCGACGATGACCTCCGATTCCCCCTCGGAGTAGCCGTTGGCCGTGTCGATGAAGTTGATGCCGGCGTCCATGGCCCTGTGGATGATGCGGATCGACTCGTCGTGATCCGCGTTGCCCCACTTGCCGAACATCATCGCTCCCAGGCAGAGGGGCGAGACCTTGAGGCCGCTCTTGCCGAGATTCCGGTATTCCACGCTTCCACCCCCGTCGGTGAGATTCCGAGAAGCTCCGTTCCGGCCGGAACGGGTCCCTATTATGTCCTGGATAAGGTGGCCCGGTTCAGCGCGCTGGTCAGCGAGTCACACCGAGGAGGCGCTCGGGCGTCCTCGGAATCCTGGCGTCCAGGCTGCCCCGGATGACGAGGTCCCGGCATTCCCCCGCGGGGAGAGGAGGACTGAAGAGGTACCCCTGAAACCTCTCGCAGCCCAGGCCTTCGAGCCAGCGCTCCTGCTCCTCTTTCTCGACCCCCTCGGCGACCACGCTGATCCCCAGGCTCACGGCCAGCGCGATCACCGCGGCGGCCACCTCCTCGCCGCCGTGCCCCAGCCCGAGTTTGTGGACGAACGAGCGGTCCACCTTGAGAGTGTCGATGGGGAAGGTGGTGAGATAGGAGAGGGACGAGTAGCCGGTGCCGAAGTCGTCGATGGCGATCTTGACGCCCAGGTCCTTCAAGCCGCGTAGGACGGCGAGGGTGGCCTCGGCGTTCTGCATGGCGAGAGTCTCCGTGATCTCCAGCACCAGCGAGCAGGGTGGGAAACCGGTCTCGGCCAGCACGCCTTGGACGCGGCTCAGCAGATCGAGCTGCTGAAAGGTGCGGGGGGAAAGGTTCACCGCGAGCTCGAGATCGAGCCCGCCCTCGCCGCGCCAGGCCTGGACCTCGCGGCAGGCCGTGCGCAACACCCAGAGGTCGAGCACGCTCGCGAGGCCTGAGACCTCGGCCAGCCAGAGGAACTCCCCGGGGGACAACAGGCCCCGCACCGGATGGCGCCAGCGCAGCAGAGCCTCGACCCCCTGGACGCCTCCCCGGACCGAGTCGAGGATGGGCTGGTAGAAGAGCACGAGCTCGCCCTGCTCATGGGCGAGGGCCCGGCGCAGGTCGGCTTCCAGGGAGATCTGCTCCAGGCTGTTCGAGTCCATGCCGGAGGTGTAGATCTGGTATCCGTCGCGGCTGGTCTCCTTGGCCCTGTACATGGCGCTCTCGGCCCGTTTGAGCAGCGTCTCGGCGTCAGTGCCGTCCTCCGGGCAGCGGCTGATGCCGATGCTGGCCGTCAGGTAGATCTCACGCCCCTGAAGGGCGAAGGGAAGGCGGGTGATCCCGAGCAGCTTGTCGGCTACGTGCACGGTGGCGCTCTCGTTCTCGATGGTGGGCAGGAGGATGGCGAACTCGTCCGCGGCCACCCGCGCGATCAGGTCCGTACCCCGGCGGTGGTGCCGCAGCCGCTCTGAAAAAGCCTTGAGCAGCTCGTCGCCTTGGCGGTTGCCCAGCGACTCGTTGACGACCTTGAAGCGGTCGAGGTCCACGAAGAGGATCGCCAGCCGCTCACGGCGCGCGGCGGCGCGGTCGACCGCGGTCTGGAGGGACTGGACCAGCAGGTTGCGGTTCGGCAGGTCGGTCAGAGAGTCGTGGTACGCCAGGTGCTCGATCCGCGCCGAGGCGGCCAGGACCCGCTGACGCTCATCTTCAAGCAGCCAGACCACCATGCCGATCCCCATCAGGGCCTGGAACAGGAAGTCGAAAGGGGAGAGGTAGGCGGCGTAGCTCATCGAGCCGATGCCGACCACTTGGCTCGTCAGGATCCCGAGGTAGTGGAACTGGTGGACTCCGTAGAGGAGGAAGGCGCCCGACACCATCCGGCGTCCGAAGCCGAGGGGACGGGAACGGCTGCGCCACACCCCCCAGGCCGCCAGCGTGAAAGCCAGGCCCAGGACCAGGCACTTGATACCGACCCGCATCACGACGCGATAGCGGGGCTCGATGGGGAGAGAGCCCAGGATGGTCGCAAAGGCGAGAGCGGACAGGAGGAGGGGGGTGGCAGCCAGGACCCGGCGCGACAGGAGCTTGCCGGTGACCATCTCCCAGGTGCCGAAGAGCAGCCACGCGGCTTGACAGTAGCCGGCCGTCATGGAAACGACCGAGGCGGAGAAGCGCAGCGGCGCATCCGCCGGCATGTAGGGTGTGAGAAACAGGGCGATCGAGCCAGCCAGGAGCGAGGCGCAGAACGCCCCCCAACTCCAGGCCCAGATGAGGAGGAACCGCCGCTGATACAAGCGGTGAAACCCCATCAGGACCAGGGCGAGAACCAGCGCGCCGAGAGCCTGGGCAACGTTGCTTGTGAAGATCACAAGCGAGGTGTCGAGCATGTAAGCTCTAGTTTAATCGATCCAGGGCCTGCCTATCCAAGGAAATTGAATTTCAACGCGCAGAGAGGTGAAGGGGTCAGGAGAGATCTTCTTGGAAATATTCCATCCAGGAACATTGGACCCGATTGGCAGAAAGAATGCCAGCGGATTCTCAACGCGTCAGCCAGAATCCGGCCGCCGCGAGCACCAGGAGAACCAGCAGGGCGAGACCGAAGTAGAGGAACGCCTTCTTGCCGCCGCTCCCGGACGCGGATCCGCCCAGCAGCCGGGAGCCTGCCTGGGAGATGCCGCGAATCTCCGTCAGCGTACGCAGCCGCAGGATCTCCTCCAGGCGCTCCAGGGCTGCCAGCAGGTCGCCTGCGCTCGCGTAGCGCTCGTCGGGATGGCGGGCCAGGCAGCGCAGCACCACCACGTCGATCTCCTGGGCGCGCGCCGGATCGATCGGGGTGGGCAGGGCGAACGTGGGGCCGGGCGA
>CAXTNS010000372.1:5891-6887 GCA_964245465.1 uncultured Thermoanaerobaculia bacterium | reverse complement strand
GGTCAGCTTCGCCAGGTCCTCCTTCCACCCGAGCTGCTTCGGGAAGAAGGGATGCGCGGCGGCCAGAAGGAGCAGCAGGGCGCCCGCGATCCGCAGATGGGTCTCCAGGCTCACGACGGTTTCTCCAGCACGAAGACGGCGACGAACGGGGTGATGCGGAAATCCTTGCGCACGGCGAGCCCCGCGGCTGCGGCCAGGCGCAGCCACTCGCGCCGGGGGAGGAAGTGCATGAATCCTGGACCGAAGGCGAGGAAGTTCTGGCCGTCCCGGAGGTGCTCGACAAGGACGGCCCGGCCGTCGGAGGTGAGGACGCGGGCGATTTCCTGGAAGAACCGGAGGCGCGACTCCGGCCGGCGCAGCTCGTGAGCCGCGAAGATGAGGAAGACCGAGTCCTGAGAAGCGCCATCCAGCGGCAGGGACCGGAAATCGGCCGCCGTGGCGCTGGCATCGAGGGACAGCTTTCGCGCCCTCACGATGGAGGGCTCGGTCATCTCCGCCGCGTCGTAGATGTCGAGGACAGTCCCGCTCCCCTCAGGAAAGACCCTTCTCAGAGCGCCGAACGTCTCATCGAGCCCCGCGTGAACGCTCGTCCACTTCCTGGGTGGCTCCGGGAAGAGGCTGGCGAGCCAGTCCCAACGGCCCAGAGGCGAGCGGTCGTAGACCCAATGCGAGACAGCAAGCGAGGAGACCGACCAGAGCAGGACGGCCGCGACGCCTGCCAAAGCGAGGGCGGCCAGAGACCGGGGGATCGGCAGCAGGACGATCGCGAGGATCACCGCCAGGGACGCCGCGCCGGCCTGCAGGTACATCGGCCAGTTGTAGTGGAGGATCTGGAGCATCCCGTGGTACTTGCCCCCGCTCATGCTGCTGTCCCCTTCGGGAGAGGCTCGGTCACGCCTCGCTCCCAGCGGTAGGGCACGTCCTGGAGATGGAACGCGTTGGCGAGGACCGGCCGCCCGCTGGCGAACGGCTCGCGCTCCAGGAAGGTGCACTTGC
>CAXTNS010000372.1:5592-5837 GCA_964245465.1 uncultured Thermoanaerobaculia bacterium | reverse complement strand
TGGATGCGCACGATGGAGTGCGTCTCCTCTTCGTAGTCGAAGGTGAAGGGGAGCGGCCCCGCGAACTTCCTCGCTTCCTTGAGGTCCGGAAACGGGGAGCCCTCCGGCAGGGGAGCCGGCTTGCCGGCGAGGTCCGCGATGACGTGGAGATCGGCCTCGCCGCCGGTGTCGATCCGGACCTCCAGCTTGCCGCCTTCCTCCAGCGTCCGCGCCTCGCACTTCACGTAGTGGTAGTGGGTCAGCAG
>CAXTNS010000372.1:0-5582 GCA_964245465.1 uncultured Thermoanaerobaculia bacterium | reverse complement strand
TACCATGAGCTCGCGGTCCGTGTCGCTGCGCAGGATGCGCAGGCCGCGCAGCGACCGGCCGGCCGCCGTGCGGAAGCGGGAGAAGACGCGATAGCCGCTGAGGAAGAAGTCCTGTCCCAGGGCCGCCGGGACGCCGACCGGCCGGAGCTTCTCGGTCTGCACCAGGGCGAT
Source organism: uncultured Thermoanaerobaculia bacterium (assembly GCA_964245465.1). Classification (GTDB taxonomy): domain Bacteria; phylum Acidobacteriota; class Thermoanaerobaculia; order Multivoradales; family UBA5704; genus DATARR01. The sequence goes on along the minus strand of CAXTNS010000372.1, from coordinate 5,411 downwards.
CGCCAGGAAGCCGAGGCGCTGGTCATCAGAAAGATAGCTGTCGAGCGTCAGGCCGGGGGGCAGCAGGGGAGCGAGCACCCGCTCGGGAAAGGCATAGGTCAGGACCAGGCAGTGCCGGAAGAAGGCCCGGACCGGCAAAGGGTGCCGCTTGAGCAGATGGAGCATCCGCTTCTTATTTTACCTCGGAGACCTCGATGGCCCCCACAGAGGGCGAGCGGTCCCGCGCCGCCCACTCCGCTTCCTGGCCGTCGCGGGGCTCGCCGAAGCTGCGCAGCACCAGGACCGCCCCGGGCGCGGCGGCGTGCCGGATGGCCGCGAGGAACAGCAGCCCAGCACCTTGCACCAGAGACCCTGGTAGAGCCAGACGAGGGCGACGGCCAGGCGGGATACCATGAGGCGAAGGATATCTGGTGGGAGCCTATGGGAGGTCATTGAATGAAAATCGTAATCCTTGGGGCAGGCGGCGTTGGCGGTTATTTCGGCGGTGCTCTTGCCCGTGCCGGACATGAGGTCTCGATGCTGGCCCGCGGAGCGCATCTGGAGGCTCTGCGGGCGCGGGGCCTGGAGGTGAGGACTCCGGAAGGGCCGTTCACCGTGGCGGTGATGGCGGTAGGCGATGTGGAGGAGATCGGGGCAGTCGATCTCGCCGTCATCGCCGTCAAGAACTACTCGCTGGCGGAGATCGCGCCCGCGGCCCGGCTTCTGGCGGAGCGCGGGGCCGACGTGCTGCCGCTGCTCAATGGGGTGGACGCGGCCGACCGGCTGATCGCGGCCGGGGTCCCGGGCGAGCGGGTGCTCGGAGGGCTCACGGAGATCAGTGCGGCCCGCGTGGGACCGGGTGTGATCGAGCGGCGGAGCACGTTCCAGCGGATCGTGGTAGGCGAGCGCGCGGGTGGCCTCTCCGAGCGGGCCGAGCGGATCGCGGGGGTCTTCCGCGAGACCGGGGCCGAAGCGCGGGCGTCGGCGGACATCACGGCCGACCTGTGGCGAAAATTCGCCTTCATCTCCTCCGTATCGGCGGCCTGCGGGCTGGCCCGGGCACCCATCGGTCCCGTCCGGCGGGCACCTCTCGGGACCTTGCTCATCGAACGGGCCGTGCGCGAGGTGGGTGCCGTGGCTCGTGCCCGCGGCGTGGCCGTGACGGCGGAGGACGAGGAGAAGATCCTCGCCTTCGCCAATTCCCTGGCGGACCCCCTGAAGCCCAGCTTCCTGCTGGACCTGGAATCCGGAGGACGGACGGAGATCGAAGACCTGAGCGGTGCCGTCTCCCGTCTGGGCCGCGAAGCGGGCGTCGAGACGCCTGTGCACGACGTGGCCACGGCCGCGTTGGGCGTCTCCCGCCCGCCGGGCTGAAGCGGTCCCTACGTCCCGAATTGATAGGCCAACGTGTCGTTGGGCATGCTGAGCTTGAACTCGCCGACCTCCTCCATCTCGAGAGCGTCGTTGACCCGGTAGACGCGCCCGGCCTTGCCTGAAGCCTTCTTCGGGATGCCCGGGACATCCGAGTCCGTCCGGAAGACCAGGGTCCTGCCGCTGGTCCAGATTTCCTGGGGCTTCCTGGGCGCGCGGCCCCAGGTGACGATCTCAGCCCGATCGCCGTCGACGACGACGATCTGCCGATACTCCCTGTCACAACCTGCGATAAGGATTCCAAGGAGCGCCACACTGACGCAGAGGCTTGCACGAGCCGACTTGCTACGCATGAGCTCTCTCCTTCCGAAGTGACCCACCCTCCCGGAACGTTGTAGAGATGTTGAGAGTCTGCTCGCCTTCTGTCAATGGGTCGGGAAGGCCTGGCTAAGGGAAATCGCTTTCCACAATCTCGCGACCCTGATGGATGGATTGGGAAGGACGGACGAGGCCCGGGATCTCTATGGAAGGGCGCTGGCTGTCTTTGAGATCGCGCTGGGGACGGAGCACCCTCATACCCAGATTTGCCGGGAGGCGCTCAGCCCTTCTTGGCTCTGACCCTACCCCTGAGCCATAATATTGTGCACTTTGTGCACAGGAGCTCAGATGGCAACCAAAGCAAAGGGAATCCGGGTCTCAGACGACCTCGACCAGGCAATCGCCCGTGAATCAGAGGTGCGCGGCAAGTCTTGGTCGGCGATGACGGCGGAGCTGCTCTGCGGTTTCTCCTGGATGAAGATCTGAACTCCGCTATCGCAGAGGTCGCCCGAAACAGCTCCGGTTTTCAGCCGCGCAGGATCGCTGGCACGACCGGGCTGGTGATCCAGGACCCTACTTCATCGATTTCCTTTCGGCTGAGCCTCCTCTCCCTCGGGAGAGTTGTTCATGCCGCTGGCGCGGCACCTGAAGAGGGATGAAAATCCCGTAGGGGCCGCCCCTATAGACCGCCTCCTATTTTCAGAAGAGGAGGGCCGGGAAGGTGAGGCCTACCGCGTCTCCGCGAAGTACTCGTGGCTGTCCGCGTTGTTGATCGCCTTCTTCGGATTCGAGCTCGCCAGCCGCTGGCAGGCGCTCGTGCCGTAGGCGTAGTCCGAGGTGCCGGCCGTGACGTTGAAGTGGCTCATCTCGTGGACCAGCGTGCCGGCCTTGGAGTCGATGCCCAGATTCCGGGCGTTCCAGAAGGCGTTGCAGAGGTGGATCTTGTACGGCTGGTTCGAGTAGACGTAAGCGTAGGAGCTGTCCGTGCAGTCGCAGTAGAAGTCGACCGCCCGGGTGGCGAAGGCGCTGTGGATCGCCGTGTAGTGCGACTGCACCGTCGAGTACCGCGACGAGGTGTAGGCGCCGAACCAGGTCTTGTAAGCCGTGTTCGTGGAGCGCGAGGCGGCCGGGAGGTTGTTCAGATAGTCGCGCGCCCTGAGCGAGATCGTCTCGGCGTTGCCCAGGGCTGTCGTCAGGGCGCTCTGGCGGGCGCTCGTGCAGCTCACGAAGCCTGGGGTGAGCGCCTTGACGAAGTCGGCCTGCCGGAACAACTGGAACAGGCGGCCCCGTTCGCCCCGCTCGACGCCGAAGACGAGCTCATTCGATTCGATCTCGGCGATCTCGGGGGGTCCGGCGGTGCCGATCTTCGTCCCTACACCCGAGAGCGCGTCCTGGACGGCCGTCCGGTAGCGCACCGTGTACTCGCCCGTGCCGGACATGTCGTAGTAGGCCGTCAGGTCGACCTCGGCCGACACCGGGCCGCCGGCGGGCACGCGGACGTAGTCCTCGGCTTGCGGCCTGGCCCACTTGTACTGGCGGCCGACGTAGGGGACCGGCTGGCCGTTCAGGCGCACGTCGAAGATGTTGCCCTGGACGCCGCGCACGGCCGTCTGCCAATGCAGGAGATAGAGGTCCTGTACGCCGCCGTTCGAGAGCGTGACGCGCACCTGCGCGCCGTCCGTTTCGCCCAGGAAAGCCTTTTCGGTCTCGATGACCGCGGACAGCGCGGAGAGCCCCCGGGGCGCCGCCGTCCCCGCGGAAACCATCTGGGCGCCGCAAAGCAACACAACGGCCAGCAATGCCCCGCACCCTATCTTCATGCCCACCCGATCAGACATTGGAGAAATCCTCCCGAAACCAAGCTCGCCGCATCAGCGTGATCGAGGGGTCTCTCCCTGTCAAGTGCGGCAGGGAGAGGGAGGGGGGACAAAGGAGCGGGGCCGGCCGTCAGGCGACGAATACCGGCTCGCTCCACCACTCGGGCACCGCCTGGACCGAGACCAGATTGGAGGCCACCTCTTCCAGAGCGGCTGTCACCACCCGCTGGAAGACCTCCTCCAACTCCGCGTCGGTTGCCCCGGGCTCCACGACCACCGGGTAGGGGATCAGGTTGCTGGCGTTCCGGCACGACGGGCGGGAGCACTCCCGGAAGCTCAGGGCCTTGTGGCCCCGCAGGACGTGCTGGGCGGCGGCGTGGATGTTCGCGCGGACGACAGCCTTGAACTCGAGGCCGGACTGGGCCTCCGCGCTGGCGGACGGCTTGACCGGAGCCGGGCGCATGGCCGGGCTGTATTCAGCGTTCTGCCTGCTGACGATCAGCGCGGGATCGAGTGCGCGAAGGAGGCTGGCCACAAGAGATGGGCTGTTCGGAACAGGCATGGTGTAACTCCTTTACTGACGTAAAGCCAGAGTAGAGGCCTACCCAAAGATCCGCTCCGCCCGGCAGGGTAGGAACCCCATCGTTGATGGGTGGCCTCGGAACCTACCCAAAGGGCTGGGAACACCCGAGCAAACAGCCGACTCGTTTTGTACCCTCCAATTATACGCTGACGAATGGGAATTGTTTGAGCCTGAGCGGAGTGCGGACCAGCCTGGCCAGGCTGCACACAGCCCCGCCGAGCGCAGAAACGCACCGTCAGAGACAAAGGAGCCGTACCGGCTTCAGCAGACGAGCTCCGGATCCTCCCACCCCTCGAACGCCACTTCGATCGAGCCCGGATTGGCGGCGATCTCTTCCAGAGCGGTCGTCACCACCCGCTGGAAGATCGCCTCCAGGTCCGCATCCGTCACGTCCGGCTTCACAACCGCCGGATAGGGGATCAGATTGCTGGCGTTCCGGCAGGCTGGGCGGGAGCACTCCCGGAAACTCGGGCCCGGATGGTTCCGCATGACGTGGCGCGCGGCGGCGCGAAGGTTCGCGCGAACGATGGCCCTGAAATCAGGGCCGGGCCGAGCCTCGGCGCTGGCGGGAGGCGGCTCGGCCGGAGCCGGGCTCACGGCGGCCGGAGCGCATTCGGCTTCCTGTTTGCCGATGAGCAGAGCGGGATCGAGAAGGCTGGCCAGGAGAGAGGGACGGTTCGGGACGGACATGGACACGGCTCCTTTTTCCGAGACCCCGGCCGGAATCCATCCCAACGGGCAGCCCCAAGGCCTACCCGAAGAATGAAACGGCCGAGCTCGCTTTCCGCCCTCAAAGCCCAATTCAGTTGAAGCCAAATCCCTGCTCAAGAGTATAGCAAAAGACGGCGCGGAGAGTCACCCTGTAGATGCTGAAGAGAGGCCCGTCTCTCAGCGGCGACTCGCTTTGCACCTCCACAGGCACAGGGTTGAATGACGCCAAATTCTTAATCGTGACGATTGAGAAGAGGTGTGGGAGTTTTGCCTATGGAGAATCCCGATAGAGGCCCACGCTGGCTGCGCTGGTGGACTGGAATCGGATGGTGGTCGGCCGCCCACCCACGCAGGACGCTGGCCCTGTTGATCGCCGCCGTGCTCGCCATGGCGCCGGGGCTCCTGCGCCTGGAGCTGAGGACCGACGGCCACTCTCTGGTGCCGCCGGACGATCCCGCCATTGCCCTCGACCGCGAAGCCCGCCGGACCTTCGGCCTGCGCGACCCGCTGCTCGTCGTCCTCGAGACCCGCCATCCGGACGGCATCTTCAACCCCGGCACCCTCGGTCGCCTGGAGCGGCTGACTCGGGACCTCGCGGCCCTTCCCGGCGTCGGCCTCGTGAATGCCCAGAG
>CAXTNS010000371.1:6270-6904 GCA_964245465.1 uncultured Thermoanaerobaculia bacterium | reverse complement strand
CGCGTCAGCCTGGCCCGGTTGGAGGCGATGCGTCTGGCCTGGGACGACCGCCTGAAACGCCGCGTGGCGATCAAGCGCATCCGCCATGACCGCACTCTCGATCCGGCCCTGCGCCGACGGCTCCTGCGCGAGGCACGGGCGGCGGCCGGCCTCAGCCATCCGGCCATCGTGCAGATCTTCGACCTGATCGAAGACGCCTCGGGCGACTGCCTCGTCCTGGAGTACGTGGAGGGCAAGACGCTGGCCGCCACCCTGGCGGCAGGCCCCCTGGAGACGGTACTCGCCCTGCGCCTGGCCCGGGAGATCGCAAGTGGCCTCGCCGCCGCCCACGCGGCCGGGATCGTCCACCGCGACCTCAAGGCCGAGAACGTGATCGTCACCCCCTCGGGCCACGCCAAGGTCCTGGATTTCGGTCTGGCCCAGATGCAGGCCCAGACGACCGACGACGTCCTCCTCACCGAGCACGGCGCCCTGCTGGGCACCTTCCACATGATGTCTCCGGAGCAGGCCCGGGGTGGCGACGTCGACGAACGCTCGGACCTCTTCTCTCTCGGCATCGTGCTCTATGAGATGCTCACCGGGCTCTCTCCCTTCAAGGGTTCCTCTCCCGTGGAGACCCTGAACCGGGTGACGT
>CAXTNS010000371.1:0-6260 GCA_964245465.1 uncultured Thermoanaerobaculia bacterium | reverse complement strand
CCTCGAACCCAACCCGTGCCGATGTCCTCCGCCCGGGCGTCCCGCCGCGCCTGGCGACTTTGATCGAGCGCCTGCTTGCCAAGGATCCGGACGCCCGGCCCACCGGCGCGGCCCAGGTGGAGCAGGAGCTCGCGGTTCTGGGGGCTTCGCCGGCCTCGTCTTCCGCGGCCAGCGTCAGCGACCTCTCCACGGCGGTCGAGGTCCGGTTGGACGACGTCACCCATGCTCTTCCCCGCTCGCCCACGGCTCCGCCTTCGACCGCGGGGATGTCCGCCCTCCCCCGCCGCCGCTACTTCCGGGAGATCGCCCTCGCGGCCGTCCTGGCCCTGCTCGGTGCCGCGATCTACCACCTCCTCCAGCGCCAATCCGAAGAGCCCCCCCAACCCGCGAGGCCGGTGCCGGCGAAGACCCTCCGGGTCGTGGTGCCGAAGCCTCAGATCGAGGGGGACGACGAGCGGCTGGCCCTCGCGGCTTCAGGCGTCCTGACCGCGAGCCTGAACGCTCTCGGCTCGCTCGAAGGCGTGGCCGCCGTCGATCCCCTCCAACTCGTGGGCTCTCCCAAGTCCCCGGTCGAGATGGCGCGGTCTGCGGCGGTGGACGAGGTCGTCGTCTCGACGCTCGAAAAAGCGGGCAACCTGGGCCGGATCACCCTGCGGCGCATTCAGGGCTCCGACGGCCGGGTCCTCTGGACCGACAGTTTTGACGCTTCCATGGAAGCGGAGGACCTCCGTGCACTGGCGAACGCAGTGGGCATCCACCTGCGGCGGGGATATCCAGGCCGGCGCCAGCGGACAGGCACGTTCCTACCGGACGTTCGCGATGAGGACTACGCCACGTTCCTCAAGATCAAACAGCGCGTGGACGCAGGCGGCTTACCGTCCGAGGCCGACCTGGTGAGCCTCGGAGAGGCGGCCCAGCAGTCTCCCCCCTTCCTGGAAGCCCGTATCCTGGCGGCCCAGATCTCCTGGACTCTCTTCCAGTCCACGAAAGAGACTGCTTACCGCGACCGCGCCCTGGCCTTCATCCGCCAGGCCCGGGGACTGGCGCCCGAAGATCCCCGCCCTCTCCAGACACTCTTCAGGATCGAGATTGACGGCGACCGGCCGGAAGTGGCGGCCGCCGCCTTGACCCAGCTCGAAAGCCTCCTGCCGGGCGATCCGCAGATCCTCGCCTTGTACTCTCGTCTCGCCGAGCACCAGGGCCATATGAAGCAGGCTCTCGTCCACCAGAGGAGCGCCACCGAACGCCTCCGCTCCTGGAGGAACCTGTACCGGCTCGCCGACCTCGAAATCCGCACCGGCCGCATCCAGGACGCCCGGCGACATCTCGGCGAGATTCTCTCCGTCTCGCCAAAGAACATCCCTGTCTTGGAGAAGCTCGCTCAGATCGAGTTGGTCTTCGGTGACCTGAAGCAGGCCGAGCAGATCTACCTGGACCTCGCCGGCCGGTCGCCGCAGAGCCGCTATTTCAGCGCGATCGGCGTGGCCCGGGTCCTCATGGGACGGTCGGAAGATGCCATTACCCCCTTCCGCCAATCCCTGGCGATCGATCCGGACGACGTCGGCACCACCATCAACCTGGCCGACGCGGAGCTCAGCCTCGGCCATGCACGGGAAGCCGAAGCGCACTATCGCCGGGCTCTTCAAAGGCTGGAGAAGAATCGCCCCCCGGGTGGCCTGAACCTGGACGACAGCATGGCCCAGGCCCAGTGCCTCGCTCATCTCGGGCGCACCCGGGAGGCCGTCGAGATCACCCAGAGGGTCTTGGGGCAGAACCCGGAAGATCCCTACCTCCTTCAGTCCGTGGCGCTGGTGTACGCCCTCGTCGGGGACCGGGCCTCCGCTCTGGTCAACGCTCAGAATGCCCTCGAAAAGGGTGTCCAGCCTCGGTGGCTCACCGTTCCAGCCTTTGCTCCTCTCCAGAAGGATCCGGAGTTCCGGCGGCTTCTGGATAAGCAGCGTTAGACCTGCGCCTCCGCCAAGGACGGTGGCAAGGCTCGTCTCCTCCCACAGGTTCGACACCGCGCTCGATCACGAGAGTAGACGTCGCCGTCAGCACGGGGCCTCTCAACGATTTGGGGTTCCAAAGGGATAGGGTGCAGGAAGCATTGAACGGATTGGACCCCAGCTTGCGAAGCGTGTGACCTGGATGATCGACGGTCCTGCTGACCGGGTGCGGATCGCCGGGGATAGGATGACTTACCGGGAGAGCTCCCCCGCTTATAATCAGGATTGCAGGAAGTGAGACCGTCAGCTCCCATCCTGAGGCGCCTATCAAGTTCCACTTCACTTCCTCACCGGCGTCGATGTTCGTAGACGAGGGCATGACAATGGTGCCACCGCTCAATGTAACGTCGATTTTTTTCATAACGACCTCCTTTTGATTGCTGCGCCTTCGTTCGGAGACCTAGACATCAAGCCTGATGCCAATCGCCAGGAGCTGCTCCCTCTCAGCCGAAATGGCCTGAATCCAGAGAGTTACGCCTGCGATTCAACCGCAGCACCCGGGCGCGGTGCCTATCCAATCGGATACACTAATATCCCAGCAGAGAGAGACACTCATGAATCCACGACTGAACGCCGTTTCCGGTGCGCTGGCCGGCCAGAGCTTCGCTCTGGGCGCGGAGCCGTTGACCGTTGGCCGCGACCGTACAAATTCTCTCCACCTGCGCGACCTCGCCGTCTCCCGCCACCACTGCGTGATCGAGAGGAGCGTGGGCCGGCTCCTGCTGCGGGACCTGGGCAGCAGCCACGGCACCTTCGTCAACGGCATGCCTGTCACCGAGCGGACCCTGGAGCATGGGGACCTCGTCACCATCGGCGGCTCTCTGTTCCTCGTTCAGACGCGGGAGGAGCCTGAGAGCGAATCCGTCCTCCTCGACGATCGTGACCGGCCCTGGATGGCGGAAACCACGGTGCACCTGTCGCTGGACGCCACCGTCCTCCTCCGGCCCGAGGCCGCGCTCGCGGCCCTGCCTCCGGACGCCCGGGCCGCCCGCGACCTCCAGGCCCTGCTGCGGATCGGCAACGCTCTTCACGAGATCCGGGCCACGGTCCCCCTCGCCCACCGGCTGCTCGAGCTGGCCCTGGAGACCGTGCCCGCCGAGCGTGCCGCGCTGCTCCTCCTGGACCCCACCGGCGCGCTGCCGGTCTCCTTCGCCCTCGACCGCCGGGGGTCCGCCGAGCCTTTCGCCGTGTCTCGCACCCTGGTCGAGCGCGTGGTGGCGGAGCGTTCCGCCCTGCTCTCGAACGACGTGCTTCAGACCGGGGGCTGGGACGGCGCCGAGAGCGTCCAGGCGGCCCGCCTGCAGTCGCTCCTCGCCGCTCCCCTGACGGGGTCTGAAGGCACGCTCGGAGTCCTCTACCTGGACACCCGTGAGCCGGGCGTCCGGTTCGACGAGCGGCACCTGGAGTTGGTGACGGCCGTGGCCGGTATCGCCGCGGCGGCGCTCGCCAACGTCCGCCACATGGAGAGTCTCGAAGAGGAGAGCCGGCGGATCGAAGAGGCCCTGGACGCCGGCATGGTGGGCGAGAGCGCGCGGATGAGGGAGGTCCAGCGCCTGCTCGCCCGCGTGGCCCGCACGGACTCGACCGTCCTCTTGAGGGGGGAAAGCGGCACGGGCAAGGAGGTGGCGGCCCGTGCCCTCCATCGCGGCAGCCCGCGGGCCGGCAAGCCGTTCGTGGCCATCAACTGCGCTTCCCTTTCCGAGACGCTCCTCGAAGGCGAGCTCTTCGGCCACGAGAGAGGCGCCTTCACCGGGGCGGTGGAACGGAGGACGGGCAAGATCGAAGCCGCCCAGGGCGGCACCCTTTTCCTGGACGAGGTCGGCGAGATCCCGCCGTCTCTCCAGGCCCGGCTCCTGCGCGTCCTTCAGGAACGGGAGTTCGAGCGGGTGGGCAGCACGCGGCCCATCAAAGCGGACGTCCGGCTGATCGCCGCCACCAACCGCGATCTGGAAAAAGCGATCCGCGAGGGCACGTTCCGGGAAGACCTCTACTACCGGCTGAACGTCATCACCCTTGCCCTGCCGTCGCTGCGCGAGCGGAGAGAGGACGTCCCGCTCCTCGCCAGTCACTTCGCCACTCTGTTTGGAAAGAAGCTTGGCCGGCGCGTGGCGGGTTTCACACCCGAGGCCCGTACGTGCCTTCTCCGCTACGCCTGGCCAGGCAACGTCCGCGAGCTCGCCAACGCGATCGAGAGAGCGGTCGTCCTTGGCGAAGGCGAATTGATCCATCCCGAGGACCTGCCGGAGACTTTGTTGGAAAGCGCTCCCGCCGCCGATCGGACCGAGCCGCTCGGGAAGTACCACGACACGGTGAACGATTTCAAAAAGCGATTGATCCTCGAAGCGATCGATCAGGCCGGCGGCAACATCTCCAGGGCGGCGGAGCTGCTCGACCTCAACCCGACCTACCTGCACCGGCTGATCCGGAACTTCGATCTCAAGGACCGGACCTGACCGCCGAAGAATACTTTCCCCAGACAGGGATGTACGAGATCCCGGTCCAAGGCGCGAGCTCCGCGCTGATCACGACATGAAACTGTATCCGATCAGATAATCAGTCAATATCCGATCCGTCAGACGCCGTTCTCCCGCAAGGCTGGCAGGGCAACCCGCCACGCCTGCAACTCCTTGATTTTCAGCAGTTTTAGAACAATTCTTTTATTGCCATAGAAATTGGCACCGATCCTGCCCCTGGGGTTCGCAGCTTCAAAACCAGCCTGCATGGAGCAGGTGGTACACGAAAGGAGGCTTGCATGAATGGCACGCCAAAAGACGATGGGCCCCAGCCCCCGGAAGCGTTCGGCATCGCCGAGCTGACCGAAGAGCAGGTTACCCGTCAAAAATCAGGGCATGACCCATCTCTTTCACGCGCACAGGCGGGAGAGGGCGGTGTGCTTCCGCCCCACAACCTGGAGGACATCCCTCAAACCTCGCTTGCCGAAAGAATCCGCCAAGGCCGTACGGGTAAGGAGGGTGCGAAATGAAAGTCTACTTCCGGAACAGCTACTTCACCACGGTGTGGGTCGCGGTCATGTACTACAACCCCGGCACTTGCCAAGGCGCAGGGGAATGGGAAACAGCAGGGTGGTGGAAGGTCACTCCGGGCAATCAGGTTTGGGCGATTTCCACCAACAATCGCTACGCCGCGTTCTACGCCGAGGCCGACAATGGCGCCTTCTGGTCGGGCATCTACGGCCCCATGTGGGTCTACCAGCAAGCGTTCAGAATCTGCCTTGGCCGCAGCATGCCCAACCCTATTGGCCGCGTAGGGCTGAGACTGATCGATACCCAGGGCAGGGACACCATCGTCAACTTCGTACCCGCAGTAGGACAGATCATTCAGGCCCTTGATTCGGAGCAGCTTTCGGAGGCAAGCGCCAGCTCCCGGCCATGATCACTTCGGAAAAGTCGGCAACAGCCGGAGCGGCAGTCGACGGCGTATAGAGCCAGGCTGATCGCCGGGGCATGGCCACCTTCAACGAGCCACGTCCCGGCCTTTTCGGCAACGATACGCCGCGTCCCCGAGGTGGAAAACCTGACCTCGGCTCGGTCGAAGCGCAGTAGCAGGTTCCCTGTCAGCAGACAAAGAAAGGAGACATGTCATGGCAAGCGAAGAGCAGATGACGAGCACGGTCAGCGAGATCACGAACAGCGGCCCTCTGATGGTCGTAACGATCCACCTGGAAGGTATTGGGGACGCCTTCTTCCGGGAGAACGTGTTCGCGGGGACGCGGGGCCAATCGCGGCGCTTGGAGGGATTTCAATTGACGATCCATGCGATGCCGGACCTCGGCTTGCGGTACATGGCTCATCTCGAAGACATCGGGGACGTGCCCTTCGTGACCGAAGGAAGGTTCGTGGGCACACGAGGCGAAAACCGGCGTCTGGAGGGTTTTGCCATCGAGCTCACCGGACCCGCCGCTCCGAATTTCGACGTCGTCTACATGGCGCATCTCGAGGGCACGGGCGACACTCCCTTTTTCCGCAATGGCCAGTTCTGCGGGACGCGGGGTGAATCTCGGCGTGTCGAGGGCATCCTGGTGCGGATTGATCCCAAGTAGAGGGCCTCATCCTTCCGGGCACCCGGCCCGGGGTGCCCGGTGGGTCTTTTACAGTTTTCTTACATCCCCCCGGGGAATCTCCGCTACAGTCTCGGGGTTGAAACCGTGGGGGTATGGGAACGTACCTCTTTATTCTCTGCTTCCCGCAGAGGACTCGGGGGAGATCAAACTTGATGAAGTTCCTGAAATGGATG
>CAXTNS010000370.1:0-6909 GCA_964245465.1 uncultured Thermoanaerobaculia bacterium | reverse complement strand
GCGTTGTAGACTGCGGGGTTAGCTCGGGCATGGACTGATACTCCTTGCTCGGGTCAGGTCCGGCGGAAGTGTCCTACCACCCCGCCGGGCCGCTTGTTGGTCCGCTCCCTTCCGGGGAACGGAGGTTTGAACCGGGGGCCGCGATAGCTCCCGGCTCGCGATTACATGGGGCGTCACCCGGCGAGCCGGATCACTTCGGCGCGGGGCTTGCCGGCGAGTGCAGCCGCAATTTCTCCGCCGACATGCTCGACTAGCGCCCGCGTGGGCTCGACGGAGACGTGTGAATACCGGCGAGTCGTCGCCGCAGAGGAATGCCCTACGGCCTTCCCTACCAGGGCCTCAGAGAAATTCGCCGCGACTCCCCGGGTGACGTAGTGGTGTCTGAGATCGTGCAGCCGGGCCTGGGGTGGCAGCTTCGCGGCGGCCCGGACTCGGCGCCACGTGTATTGAATGGCGTAACCGGCCTCATGGTGAGTGGCAGGGAAAACGCGTGTGCGGGCCTCGGTAGAGGGTGCTCCCTCTCGGAGAGACGAAAGCAAGGACGCGGCGGCGCTGTTGAGCGCGATCTCCCGGGGGCCGGTCTTCGCGGAGCGGAGCCGGAGACGCATCCCGGGAAGATCGACCTCCCCCCAGGTGAGGCCCGTAATCTCTCGGCGGCGCGCTCCCGTCAAGGCGAGGAGCCGGATGGCCGCGACGGTGTCGCTCGCTTCCGGGCGGCGCTCCTCTTCGGCGTCAAGGGCGACACCGAGACGGGCAAGCTCTTCATCAGAGAATTCCAGGCCCCGGGGCACCTCCCGATTCCTTGTAACGTCCGCTGTGGGATTCGGTGCCGTGGGGCTACGGTAGCCGCTATCAGCCGCGAGCCTCAGAATCAGGGAGAGGGTGGAGAGCGCACGGTTTGCGGCGTAGCGACCGCGGGTTTTCGTGACCTCCGAAAAGGCGCGCCGCACGGTCTGCCCGTCGATTTCGTCTACTCGATGGGAGCCGAGCACCTCCCGGAGGGCTGCGAAGCTCTCGGCGTACTTCGCCGCCGTGCTGGCGGTGATCTCTCCCGCCTCGACGCGTGCACGGCAAGATGCCAGGAAATCTTTCTCGAAGCTCTCCAGCGTCCTCCCGTCCTCCCGCTTCGCGAATGGGTCTTCGCCGTTCTCTAACCTCACAAGGTAGCCGCGAGCTTTGGCCCGGGCCTCGTCGAGGGTGTAGGTGCCGAAGTCCCCCAACTCGTTCATGTGCTGCCGTCCGCGATGCCGGTAACGGAGGACCCATCCCTTTCGACCACTGGGCAGGAGCCGGAGCCCCAAACCGCGCGCCTCGGTATCCCAGAGGATCTCGACGCGGAAGACGGGTTTCCCCTGCGCGCCCATATAAGAGGTGCCGCTATGCCGGGCGGCCTTGCACTGGCGCAAGGTAAGCCGGAACGCGGTACGCTTTGCGGCATGTTGCGGCTTGGGAGCGGGATCAGCGTCAGCCATGGGGTGCCTTTCGTGTCAGCAGAATGTCAGCAATCTGCCGGGAATGTTAGCGTAGAGCCGCGTAGAAAGCAAGGCCAAATGGTCGCGCAAACCTCTGAACTGCAAGGGCTTAGCGTATGACAACGAAGAGCATCGTAGGCCAGAGTAGGATCGTGCTCGAAATGATCAAGATCGAGCACACGCTGTTCGCTCTGCCGTTCGCCTTCCTGGGCATGCTCCTGGCCGCCCGGGGTTGGCCGTCCGGGTGGACGGTGCTGTGGATCGTGGTGGCCATGGTGGGAGCGAGGAGCGCCGCCATGGGGTTCAACCGCCTGGTGGACCGCGGGATCGACGCCGCCAATCCCCGTACGGCCGGCCGGGCCTTGCCGGCGGGGCTGGTGACCCCGGCGGCCGTGGCCGTGTTCGTGGCCGCCAGCGCCGCCCTCCTCGTCCTGGCCGCTTGGCAGCTCAATCCGCTGGCCCTGGCCCTGTCGCCCGTGGCCCTCGGCATCCTCTTCCTCTACTCCTACACCAAGAGGTTCACCTGGGGCTCGCACCTGTTCCTGGGTCTCTCGCTCTCTGGAGCGCCGCTGGGGGCCTGGATCGCCGTCCGGGGCGACGTCAAAGCCACGCCTCTGGTGCTCGGCGGGGCCGTGCTGACCTGGGTGGCTGGGTTCGACGTGCTCTACGCCCTCCAGGACGAGGAGTTCGACCGCCGGACGGGCCTGTTCTCCATCCCCGCCCGCTTCGGCACCGTGGGAGCGCTCTGGATCTCCGCGGCCCTCCACGCCACGACCTTGACCCTGCTGGCCCTGCTCCCCCAGGTGTACCCTCCGGGGCTCGGCTCCTGGTACTGGGTGGGATGGGCCGGCTGCCTCGCCCTGATCGCCTACCAGCACTGGGTGGTGCGGCCCGGCGACCTCTCGCGCCTCAACGCGGCCTTCTTCACGGCCAACGGGGTGCTGTCGGTCTGGCTCTTCGCCACGACCGCCCTTGATATACTGGCTTCGTGAACACCGCGACGGACATCCATCCCGAGACTTTCCCCGCGCCTCTGCGCGATATCGCCGCCAAGGTGAAGGAGGGCGTCCGACTGGACGCCGCCGACGCCCTGACGTGCCTGACGACGCCCCACCTCCTCCATCTGGGCAAGCTGGCCGACACCGTCCGCCGGAGGATCAACGGCAACGTCACCTACTTCAACGTCAACCGCCACATCAACCCGACGAACGTCTGCGTCTACACCTACAACTGCAAGTTCTGCAGCTTCGCGGCCCTGAAAGGTGAGAGCCACGCCTGGCAGATGAGCCATGACGAGGTCTACGCCCACGCCGCGGACCAGGGCGGTAACCGCGCCACCGAGTTCCACATCGTGGGCGGCCTCCATCCGGACCTCTCCCTCGCCTGGTACGAGGAGATGCTGCGGGGCCTCAAAACACGTTTCCCTAACGCACACTTGAAGGCCTTCACGGCCATTGAGATCGGCTGGTTCGCCAAGCTGGAGAAGATCTCTATCGAAGAGGTGCTCCGGCGCCTGCGCGACGCGGGCCTGGGCTCGCTCCCCGGCGGCGGCGCCGAGATCTTCCACCCCGAGGTGCGCGAGATCATCTGCGACGGCAAGCTCGACGCGGACGAGTGGATCGAGGTCCACCGCATCGCCCACAAGATGGGCATCAAGAGCAACTGCACCATGCTCTACGGCCACGTCGAGCGGCCCGAGCACAAGGTGGACCACCTGCTGCGCCTGCGCGGCCTCCAGGACGAGACGGGGGGCTTCAACGCCTTCATTCCCCTCGCCTACCATCCCGAGAACAACTACATGGGCCTGAAGTACCACACCACCGGGATGGACGACCTGCGCCACATCGCCGCCTCCCGGCTGGTGCTCGACAACATCCCCCACATCAAGGCCTACTGGGTGATGATCACGCCCAAGCTGGCCCAGGTGGCCCTGCGCTTCGGCGCCGACGACATGGACGGCACCATCGTGGAAGAGAAGATCTACCACATGGCCGGCGCCGGCACCTCCCAGCAGCTCACCCGCTCCGAGCTCGAGCGGATCGTGCGCGAGGCGGGCTTCGTGCCGGTCGAGCGCGACACGCTGTATAACCCCGTCGCTCCCGCCGCTTCTATTCCAGATACGGCTGAAGCGGTCCTGGCCCCCTAAAGCCAGACAACTTGAAGCCGGACAACCTCGGATTCCACTACCTGGCGGTCGACGGCCCCATCGGCGTCGGCAAGACCACGCTGGTGGAGCTGCTGACCCGCCGGTTCGAGGGCGTGAAGATCCTCGAGGACGTGGACAACCCCTTCCTCGGGGACTTCTACCAGGACAAGCCGGGCGCCGCCTTCCAGACCGAGCTCTACTTCCTCCTCTCCCGCTACAAGCAGCAGCAGGACATCTCCCAGCGCGGGCTGTTCGACCGCGTCCTGGTCTCCGATTACACCTTCTGGAAGAACCGCATCTTCGCCTACCTCAACCTGTCGGACGACGAGCTCATGCTGTTCGACAAGCTCTACGCCCTCCTGGAGCCCCAGGTGCCGGTGCCCGACCTGGTGATCCATCTGGTGGCCGACGTGGACACCTGCATGGAGCGCATCCGCAAGCGCGCGAGGAACGTCGAGAGGTCGATTTCCCCGGATTACCTCTCGGAGTTGATTGACGCGTACAACCACTACTATCATTATTACAGCCGGTCTCCTCTGCTGGTGGTGGACACGAGGCATCTCAACTTCCCCCAGCGGCCCGAGGACTTCGACGAGCTGATGCACCGCCTGTCGAAGCCCATCAAGGGGACCGAGTACTTCCAACCGCTTGGATCCCGCTGAAGCGGGACCGAGACGGATGCACAGCGCCCCCTGCGGCGCGGCCCGGCGAGCGAGGGCCTGATCTCCCGGCGGAGACAGCCACCTCGCGCCATCGCCCGGATCACCGCGAACCCGCGGGCCTGCCAGCGGCCCTTCCGTCTCCGCGCGCGGAAGGGCTGTTCTCTTTTTGTCCACATTGGACCAGAAAGGAGTCTCGCATGGCAGGCGAACCGAAGAGCATCACGGTTCCGTGGGTAGCGGGAGCTTCGGAGCGCGGCGACCGCCTCGTGATGGTCACCGCCTACGACTATCCCCAAGGGCGCACGGCCGACGCGGCCGGAACCGACGTCATCCTGGTGGGCGACTCGCTCGCCATGGTGGTGCTGGGCCACCCCGACACGCTGTCGGTCACCATGGACGAAATGATCCACCACACGCGGGCGGTCCGCCGGGGCGTCAAGCGCGCCCTGCTCGTGGCCGACATGCCCTACGGCTCGTTCCACCTGGGAACGGACCAGGCCGTGGGCAATGCCATCCGCTTCGTCAAGGAATCCGGCGCCCAGGCCGTCAAGATCGAAGGCGCCCGGCCCGAGCTGGTCGCCGCCATGACGGCCGCCGAGGTGCCCGTCATGGCCCACCTGGGTCTCACCCCGCAGTCCGTCCACCGCCTCGGAGGCTTCAAGGTCCAGGGGCGGGACGACGCCGCGCGCCGCTTCATCCTGGAAGGGGCCGAAGCCGTCGAAGCCGCGGGAGCCTTCTCCCTCGTGCTCGAATGCGTCCCTTCCGACCTCGCGGCCGAGGTCACCCGGCGCATCTCCATCCCCACCATCGGCATCGGAGCCGGCGCCGGCTGCACCGGCCAGGTGCTCGTCTACCACGACCTCCTGGGCCTGGAAGAGCGTATCGCCCCCCGCTTCGTGAGGCGCTACGCCGAGTTGGGCGTGCTCTCCCGGGAAGGGATCGCCCGCTTCGCCGCTGACGTGCGAGAGGGCCGCTTCCCGGCTCCGGAGGAAAGCTATGGCGGGGGTGGCGGGGCTCCGCGTCCGGTCGAGGAACCGGCCAAGCTGTACGGGTAAGGATCAGGATGATCACCGCCCGTACCAAAGACGACCTTCGACGCCAGGTGAGCGCCTGGCGGGCGGCGGGGGAGACGATCGGCTTCGTGCCCACCATGGGCGCGCTGCACGAGGGGCACCTGTCCCTCGTGAAGCTCGCCCGCGGCCGGACCGATCGGGTGGTGGCGTCCGTCTTCGTGAACCCGACCCAGTTCGGACCCAACGAGGACTTCAGCCACTACCCCCGCCAGCCGGAGAAGGACGCCGCGATGCTCGAAGAGGCCGGCTGCGACCTCCTCTTCCTGCCGGGTGTCGAGACCCTCTATCCCCCCGGTAATGCCACCTTCGTCGAGCCGGCCGGCGCCGCGGAGGGACTGGAGGGAGCCTGCCGTCCCGGCCACTTCCGCGGCGTCGCCACCGTCGTCTGCGCCCTCTTCAACCTGGTGCGGGCCGACGCCGCCGTTTTTGGCGAGAAAGACGCCCAGCAACTCGCCGTCATCCGGCAGATGGTGCGCGATCTCCATCTGCCCGTCGAGATCGTTCCGGGCCCGACCCTCCGCGAGGCGGACGGGCTCGCCATGTCCTCCCGCAACGCCTACCTCTCTCCCGAAGAGCGGCGGGCCGCGACGGTGCTCCACCGCTCGCTGCAAGCCGCCCAGGAGTTGATCCGGGCGGGCGAGCGCCGGGCCGACGAAGTCCGGCGGCGCCTGCGGGAGGTGTTGAATACCGAGCCCCTCGTGCGTGTTGAATACGCCGAGGTGGTGGACGCGGAAAGCTTCCAGCCGGTCGAGACCATTGATGGCGGCAGTGGCCGCGATGGCTGGCTGGTCCTCCCCCTGGCCGTGCGAGTCGGGGGGACGCGGTTGATCGACAACATTCGGGTTACCCCTCCGGGGGTATCGGAGATATCGAAGCCATGAAGCGGACCCTTCTCAAGTCCAAGATCCACCGGGCCACGGTGACGGACGCCAACCTCCTCTATCAAGGGTCGGTCAGCATCGACCCCGTGCTCATGGAGGCGGCGGACCTCGTGCACTACGAGCGGGTGGAGATCTACAACTGCACCAACGGCGAGCGCTTCGCGACCTACGCCATCCCCGGCAAGCCTGGGAGCGGCGACATCGTCATCAACGGCGCCGCCGCCCACAAGGCCGGCACGGGCGACGTCGTCATCCTGGCCACCTACGCCGACTACGAGGACGCGGACTGCCGGTCCCATCAGCCGTCCCTCGTCTTCGTGGACGAGAAGAACCGCATCGTCGTCCAGTCTCACGAGAGGCTGGAAGAGGCGGTCCTGGCGGGGATGCTATGAAGCTCGTTGCTCCCTTTATCGTCTTCACTGCGGCAGGCCTGCTAACCCTGGCCTGCCGCGGTACCTCCGCCACGCCCGCCCCCAAGGAACCCGGAGGCGCCGCCATGATCGAAACTGTTCTTCAGCGCTCCATCCCCGGCCAATCCGGCGGAGAGATCCGGGAGGCCGCCCGTGACGAGGCCGCCTGGAAGGCTCTGTGGGATCGCCTGCGGGAGGGCTCCGGCGTTCTCCCGGCCGAGCCGCCCGCCGTGCTCTCTTTCCCGGCCGCGCCGCCGTGTACGTC